>DFFQ01000181.1 GCA_002371025.1 Lachnospiraceae bacterium UBA3772
GAGAAGATATACTGCATTTCCTTGCTGGCATATCGCTCTGAAAGTGGACTTACATACTTGTCGTTACTCATAGCTTAAGACTCTCCTTTTAATCTTATTAAAGGCCACAAAGGACCAACATTAGTTATCCATGTGTTTAAGCACACACATTCCAAATTATAAAATAAAAAGGCACCTATTTCAACCATGAAATGATGCCTCGCAATAATCAGTATTTATTTTTCATCTTTGGGCTCGGATGTGAGGATATCTGTATTATTTCTCCTGATTCCTTCCACCACATCTCTGTCAATCCTCTCAAGGACCACATCTTCATCCACAATGTAATTACTCTTATCATCTAATATGATAGATACGGCCTTCTCAAGATTCTTTATCTGTGAAACATTATACTCGCCACCATATTCACCATCTATGGTCCATTTAATCGGATCATCACAGGTAATGGTGATATTTTTTGCTTTCTCGTAAATGATATTTGAATCATCAAATTTATCAGTAAGAAGTGCATTAACTATCTTCTGCAGCTGAGCAGGTGTTTCCGGCTTCTTAATAAGCACGCATTCAAACACTCCATCAGAAAAAGACATATGCTGAACACCGATGGTCTTAAAACCTCCTACAGAAAGAGAATTGGTAATCTGACCATAAATGAACTCCCCTGTAAACTGTCGTCCGTCAAAATCTGCTGTAAGATTATATGTCTTAAGGTTTGTAAGATTCTTAATAGCTTCAATAACATAAGCCACATGCCCAAGAGAATTCTTCAAATTCTGAGGTGTGCTGTAGGATACATCCGTAAATGCACCAAAGGCCGCCACATAAATAAAAAATTTATCATCCAGCATTCCCACATCTATAGGGCATGCATCTCCCACCATAGCCTGTTTTGCTGCCTGAAGCGGCTGTCTGCTGATATTTAAAGATCTGGCAAAATCATTTGTGGATCCACAAGGAATGTACCCAAGTCCATTTCTTCTGGCCGCTGCCTTCTTTTCCAATTCCATGATACCAGCAACAGAATTATCTAATGTACCATCTCCGCCTGCACAAACAATAAGATCGTATTTCTTTCCAACTTTTGCTATATGATCTCTGGCATCTCCAGGTCCTTTAGTAGGATAGACTTCTACCCTATAACCCGCATTGGAAAACTCTTCAATAATATTAAAAAGATCATTCTTTATTGTAGTCTTACCTGCTTTAGGATTAACCACAAATAATAACTTCCTATGACTCACTATCTTCTTCCCCTTTTAAAGTCATTTGATTCTTATATCATCATCATATTATTATCCAATGCTAAGCATGTCAATAACTCTTCTTTTTAAGTTCTCATCTTCCTTAAATGCTCCACGGAATGTAGTTGTTACCGTACTGCTTGGAACATTTTTAATACCACGGGCAGTCATGCAGCTATGCTTACCGGAGATTATTACAGCTACATCCTTTGAACCTGTAGCTTTCTCCATAACTTCCGCAATATCTGTTCCAATTCTTTCCTGAAGCTGAAGTCTCTTACATACCATCTCCGCGATACGGGCAATCTTACTAAGTCCTATTACCCTCTCGTGAGGTATATAAGCTACTGATATCTTCATATCATACATAAGAGCAATGTGATGCTCGCAATAACTGAAGGCACTTATATCCTTTACAAGAACAATATCTCCCTCTTTTTCTCCCGGAGCTTCAAAAGTCTTGGAAAACATTTCTGCTATCTCATCATTTGTATAGCCTATCCCTTCAAATACTTCCTCATACATTCTTGCCACACGGTCAGGAGTTTCTTTAAGCCCCTCTCTTTCAGGATCTTCTCCAATAGCAAGAAGGAGTCCTCTTATATGCTCTTTTACTTTTTCCTTATCTACTGCCATTTTATACTCCTTTTTTATCCGGATCCCATATAAATTTATGGATCTGAAGCTGAAGCCTAACATCATTCAGCCTGTTCTCTATCATATAGTTAACGATATCCACAGGGTCAATTCTGTTAAATACCGCACTTACATATACTTTACATTTATCTAAAAGATCATATCTTTCAATGACCTCTTTCATCTTATCTAAATCAGCCCTGTCACTTACTACAAATTTTACAGTATCTTCTTTTCTAACCTTTTCATAATTAGAAAGTACCATGGCTTTTTCCATACCGCTGCCAGGACATTTATAGTCCAAGGTAAAACTTATATTCCCTTCTATACTTAAAAATGGCTCTATATCTATAGCTCCATCTGTCTCTATCTCTATACGAAGTTCTTTATCTTTTCCTAAAAGCATAAGAAGTCTTTCAATATTTTCCTGCCATAGAGGTTCTCCCCCTGTAAGAGTAACATTCTTAACCCCTGTCTCCTTAATATATGCATATATCTCTTCTTCAGACATTATCTCTGATGGCGCACTTTTTTCAAGAGCCCATTTTGTATCACAGTAATTGCATCTAAGATTGCAGCCTGCAAATCTTATAAATACCGCCAGTTCTCCAGCTCTTCTTGCTTCTCCATTTATAGAAATGAATCTTTCTGCCACATGAAATTTACTCATATCAATTCTTTCCTGTCTTAAATTCTCTTATACTAAAATCTTCCAAAGCAAAGTATCGTTATTCGCAATAGATCGCTGCATTATCAGGAGTTTCATAAACTTCTGTTTCAAACACGTCATAGCCCTTATTCTTCATATAGTAATAGAAGTATCTTGAAAAATTCTCAGCTGTAGGCCTTCCTTCAAACTCAACAATCTTAAAGTTCTCTTCTTTGAGAGTTTCAAATAATTTTTCGCTTAAAGTTCCTTTTTCAACTATAAGGCTGTGATCCATTCTGTCAGCTTCTTCCTTAAGGTCTGCTTTAAGCTTTCCAAAATCTACTACCATTCCTCTGAATGGTCCTTCTTTTTCAACGGTTTCGGACTTTATCTTAACCACGATAGTCCATCTATGTCCGTGGATATTGGCACATTTTCCTTCATAACCTTTAAGAAAATGGGCACTGTCAAATGCTGCTTTTGTCTTTAAAATATACATATCTTTTTCTCTCTTTAAATATAAAAACCTGGCCAGATAAAATGACCAGGTTAAAAATTCCATATTAAAAAATTTAGTCCTGGTTTTGATAAGGCAGGATGGTACAAACGAACTGCCTATGTAGTTATAATTCTTTTTCAAGCAAGAATTATAATCTAACATAATCCTATAGTAAAGTGAAATTTAGATATTAAGGAAAGATTTCACAACTTTTTCCATTTCTTCCTTCTCACATACTGTCTTATGGAGAACCTCAGCTGATCTTATGTCTTCAATAGCCTGTGGAACCTTAACCTTTGAAAGCTTTTCTAATTCATCGATAAGTTCGAAGTCTGACTTTGCATCGTATGCCGGATCAATAGCTGTCATAACGCTTCTTGCAAACTTATAAGGTGATGCTGTAGAAGCAATAACTGTAGGAGTTGTATCTCCTGTTTCCTTCTTATACTTATCATATACATTTGCAGCAACTGCTGTATGTGTATCGATGATATATCCATCTTCATCATAGATAGTCTTAATCTCTGAAGCAACATCTTCTGTTGTTGAGAAGTTGCCATAGAATCTATCAAGTTTCTCTTTCATTTCATCAGTAATTGTATATTTACCTTCTGTTGAAAGCTCCTTCATAAGCTCAGCATTCTTTTCTGAAGAATCCCCAGCAATATGATAGATAAGTCTCTCAAGATTGCTTGAGATAAGGATATCCATAGAAGGAGATGTTGTAAGGATGAATTCTCTGTTTCTGTCATATGTTCCTGTTGTGAAGAAATCATAGAGAACCTTATTATCATTTGAAGCACAGATAAATTTATTAACCGGCATGCCCATAAGTGATGCATAGTAAGATGCAAGGATATTACCGAAATTACCTGTTGGAACTACTACATTGATCTTATCTCCAGCCTTGATCTTTCCTTCAGCAATAAGACTTGTATAAGCAAATACATAATATACCATCTGAGGAACAAGACGTCCGATGTTGATTGAATTAGCTGATGAGAACTGATATCCCTTTGAATTAAGATAATCATTAAGGCAATTATCAGCAAACATCTTCTTTACACCTGTCTGAGCATCATCAAAGTTACCTGTGATACCAGCAACAAATGTATTCTTTCCTCTTTCTGTAACCATCTGCTTTTCCTGAACAGGGCTTACACCATTCTTTGGATAGAATACAGCGATCTTTGTTCCTGGAACATCAGCAAAACCTGCAAGAGCAGCCTTACCTGTATCTCCAGATGTAGCTGTAAGGATAACGATATCATTTTCAATATTGTTCTTCTTTGCAGCTGTTGTAAGAAGATATGGAAGGATTGAAAGAGCCATATCCTTAAATGCGATTGTCTTTCCATGGAAAAGCTCAAGGAAATAAGCATCATGGTGATATTTTAATGGAGCGATAGGATCACTATCGAACTTTGAATCATATGCATTATTAATGCAATATCTAAGCTCTTCTTCTGTGAAGTCAGTGAGCATAAGCTTCATAACCTGATATGCAACTTCTCTATAATCCATCTTACTAAGCTCTTCAAATGATACATCAAGGCTTGGTATCTCATCTGGAACGAAAAGTCCGCCGTTGCTTGCAAGTCCTTTAAGAATTGCCTGTGAAGCTGTTGCTGTCTCATTATGGTCTCTTGTACTTCTGTATAAAAATCCCATCTTATGCACTCCTTTTATTTAATAGATAAAAATATTTGTATAAATTCTTCCTTTGAGAAAAAATTTTTATGCTTACACCAAAGTAACACAAATTATATAAAAAGAAAAGAGGCAACTAAGCCTCTTCTTCTTTTTTCTCTAAAATCAAATAAGATTTATATATTTATAAGTAAAAATTGTTAATTTTAATTAATAAGCATATACATCAACAGTACGTCTTCCATATTCAAGAGCTTCCTGATGTGTATTAAAGAAGATATCAATACGGTTACCCTGAATAGCTCCACCTCTATCTTCAACTGTATATACCTGACCATCAATAACAAGCTGTGTACCAAAATCAAATCTTGAATCTGTAGCAATTGTATGATTTGCCTGAGCATGTGCACCACTTGCTGTAATACCATTTGTCTTACCACAGCATATAACACAAGGACAATAAGCTGTTGTTACAAACTGTCCTAAATATGTTCCTGATGAAACACCATCAACTGATACATATATTGGTTCAGCACTTGAAGAATATGTTGTCTCTGTTGAAGCTGAAGCACTCTCTGTTGGAGCTTCTGTTGGAACTTCAGCGATAACATTTACTGAATATTTCTCTGACTGTGCCTTTGCAGCATCCTTAGTTGCTGAGCTGTTCTTGTCAGCTTCAAGGATAGCCTGAAGTGCTGCTCTATCTTTATCAGCCTGCTGCTGAGCAAGAAGGACTTCTGAATCGTTCTTTTCAGCAACCTTAAGCTCAGCTTTCTGATCAGCTTCATATCTTATATTTTCAATTTCTGTATAACTTACTTTTTCAAATTGATTATCAACCTTAGAGTCATTCGCAATAGATGAAACAGCAATCATACGTCCGTATTCCCCCGCCTCTCTCATCTTCTCACCAGTAACTGAAGCAAAGCATGTTATGGCAAGAGCGATAACAACTATAGTAGCACCCATTTTCTTAGTATAACTTCCAAGTTTCTTTCCCGCTTTTGAGGTTGAACCTTCAAGTCTCATAAGTTTTATCTCCTTCACTATAGTAATTGTTTCATAATTATCTTAAATGTTTCAAATATTTTTTAAAATGTTACAAAACAATTAACTTTCTTTTGCATGTGCCATTATATCCTTTAAAAAAGATATGGTCAAGGCATCGGAAATATTTTTGGAGTTTTTGACGAATTTTCCCGGGGTTGCTTGTGTTTTTGCACAAAAACGAGGGCAATTATGTAAATCTTTCAGCTTTTCTTAGTAAGATTTTACTAATCACAGTTTCCTGAACAATTATTTTCCTGTGCACTCTATAGTCTGTAACAACTCGTTAAAATCTTCAATTTCATTAATTTTTCTTCTTAACTGAGCGGAATTTGGGAGTCCTGTAGTGTACCACTGTATATGTTTTCTCATTTCATGCACAGCAGTATATTCTCCCTTATATTTAAGCATAAGATAAAGATGCTCTTTCATCATCTCCCTTATCTCTTCTACCGATGGGCGTTCTCTCTTAACTCCGGTCTCTAATTCTTCCTTTATTTCTCTAAATATCCAAGGATTTCCTCTGGCGTGTCTTGCTACCATAACACTGTCGCAGCCTGTTTCTTCCCTCATTTTAATAACATCCGCGGCACATGCCACATCTCCATTACCAATTACAGGAATTGTTACAACTTCTTTAACTTCTCTGATAACATTCCAGTCTGCATGACCAAAATAGTATTCTTCCCTTGTTCTGCCATGAACTGCAACTGCACTGGCCCCAGCCTGCTCTAAGGCGCGCGCCACCTCTGGCGCATTTTTTTCATCCTTATAAAACCCAGCTCTTATCTTTGCAGTGACAGGCACATCCACCTCTCTTTTTATAGTTTCCACTATTCTTCCGCAAAGATCAGGATCTTTCATAAGGGCTGATCCTTCACCATTATTAACAATCTTTGGAACAGGACATCCCATATTGATATCTATAAAATCAAAATGTATCCTCTCCAACAGTTTTGCTGCCTCTCTTGACATGATCTCAGGATCACTTCCAAAAAGCTGAACTCCTACCGGTCCTTCTTCAGGTGTTGTTATAAGGAGTTCATCCGCGCTCCTCGGATTATACATAAGCCCTTTTGCACTGACCATTTCTGTAACAACAATATCTACGCCACATTTTTTTGATAATAGACGAAATGGCAGGTCTGTTACACCTGCCATCGGTCCAAGAATAATCTTATTCTTAAAATCCATAATAATCCTACTGCTTTTCGTAAATAAGTCTAAGTCCCTGAAGTGTAAGTTCAGGATTATAAACATCGATTGCATCTGTTGAATCTGAAATGATCTTTCCGAGTCCGCCTGTAGCAATTACTTTCAAATTCTTAATTCCAGATTCTTCCTTCATCTTTTTAATTATATATTCTGTCTGTCCAACGTAGCCAAAATAAATACCTGCCTGCATACTTGATACTGTGTCTCTTCCAAGGATCTTCTCAACTTTTTTGATCTCAACTTCAGGCAGCTTTGCTGTTCCTGTCCAAAGAGCATTTGCAGCAAGTCTGATACCAGGTGATGTAACACCTGCAAAAAGGCTTCCATCTTCTAATATAAGATCATGCGTTGTAGCAGTACCAAAATCAATGACTATGGCTGGTCCACCGTAGATTTCATATGCAGCAACTGCATCAACTATACGGTCTGCACCTAATTCCTTAGGATTTGGAACCGCAAGCTTTATTCCTGTCTTAATTCCAGGTGCCACGATAACCGGATTAACATCAAAATATTTGATGATTCCACTTGTAAGTGAATGCATTACATCCGGTACAACCGATGCTATTATTACATCCGTGATATCACTTCTCTTATATCCATTTAAACCAAGCAGCTCTCCAAGAAACACACCATATTCATCCGATGTCTTCTTATTCTTTGTTATCATTCTAAACTGCTTTAAAAGCTTATCCTTATCAAAAAGTCCAATAGTGATATTTGTATTTCCAACATCTATTGCAAAAAGCATATTATATACTCCTTTTTCCCACCTTTATAACTTTTATCTTCTACTCTTTCTGCCCGAAAAATGCTGCATAGTATTCTTCAAGCTGTTCGAATAATTCTCTATTCTTTATCTGAATATCCTTAACCTTAAGAGCACTTCCAATCTCATCAAATAACAGATCATCCTCATTTGCCTCTGTCATTATCTTAAGATCTCCATCCTCATCAAAAACAAGCATGATCATTCCGCCAACTTCTTCTACATAAAGGACACAAAGAACCTTTAATTCATCCTTTACTAAATCCGGAAGTCCTTCAAAATCCGGGTTAAGATAATATTTTTCAGTATATTTTGATGCACTGCAAAGTATAACACTATCCTGATACATATCATATCTCCTAATAAGTCTTAGTTATTACTATAGAAGAATATCACTTCAACTATATATTTGTAAACCAAAAGAAAAAGAGATGGTTCTGGACCGCCAAAACCATCCCTGTTACATTTAATTATTTAAAGCTGAGCTGCTATAACATCGCTCATATCGTACATTCCAGGATTTTTACCAGCAAGGAATTTAGCCGCGTTGATAGCTCCATTTGCGAAAATGTTTCTTGAATAAGCTGTATGCCTTATCTCAATAAGTTCATCAGGTCCTGCAAACATTACTGTATGGGTTCCAGGGATATTTCCTGCACGAACTGCACTGATTCCAAGTTCCTTCTTATCTCTCTTCTGTCTCTTCTCGCTTCTGTCAAATACATATTCAAACTCACCACTTCTTGCTTCATTTATAGAATCAGCAAGAGCAAGAGCTGTTCCTGATGGTGCATCTAACTTCTGATTATGATGAGCTTCAACTATCTCAACATCAAAACCTGCAGGGCAGAATACATTTGCAGCTGTCTTAAGAAGGTTCATGATAGTATTTATACCAAGGCTCATGTTAGCTGACTTTAAGATTGGAATAGTCTTTGAAGCTTCTCTAACATTATCTAACTGCTCTGTTGTAAGTCCTGTTGTGCAAAGAACAACAGGGATCTTTCTTTCTACTGCATAAGAAAGAAGAGAATCGATTGCCTTTACTGATGAAAAATCAATGATAACATCAATATCTGCGTCGCATTTATCAATATCTGTATATACATTAAATCCAAGAGAATCATTCATTGCGATATCAACGCCTGCAACGATCTCAGCATCAGGATCATTTGCAACCATATCACCGATGACTCTTCCCATACGGCCATTACAGCCGTGCATCATAATTTTGGTCATATATTTCCTCCAGTTATTTTTTTAAAATTCAATCCCGTAATCTCTCATAGCTTTTTCAAGCTTCTGGGCATTATTTTCTTCCATCTCTGTAAGTGGCATACGAACCTTGCCATTTGTCATTCCCATTAACTGAGTTGCCTTCTTAACAGGGATTGGATTAACCTCTGAGAAAAGTGCATGGCAGAGATTAACAGCCTTAAGCTGAAGTCTCTTTGATTCAGATGTGTCTCCTTCGAGGTATTTAGCTACAAGATCATGAGTATCTTCTGGAATGATATTTGCTGTTACAGAGATAACACCAATTCCTCCAAGTGAAAGGATTGGAAGGATCTGATCATCATTTCCAGAATAGATATCAAGCACATGGCCTGCTTCTTCATTAAGTGCTGAAAGAGTGGCAACCTGAGAAATATTTCCAGATGCTTCCTTTATAGCAACGATATTCTTAACATTCTTTGCAAGATCTATAGCTGTCTCAGGTAAAATGTTGCAGCCTGTTCTTGACTGTACATTATACATAATAATAGGAATGTTTACTGCTTCTGCAATGGCTGTATAATGAGCCTTAAGTCCTGCCTGAGTAGCTTTATTATAATATGGTGTAACTATAAGAAGTCCATCAACTCCACACTTTTCAGCTTCCTGTGAAAGATAAATCGCAGTTCTTGTATCATTTGAACCCGTACCTGCAACTACCGGAATTCTTCCATTTGCCTGCTCTGCAACTACTGCAATAGCTTCAAGATGCTCTTCCTCTGTAAGAGTTGATGCTTCACCTGATGTACCACAAACAACGATACAATCTGTACCATGCTCAATGTGATACTCTGTAAGCTTTCTTAACTGCTCATAATCCACCTCAAGATTATCCTTAAATGGTGTAACAAGTGCAACTCCTGATCCCTGAAAAATTGACATATTAAATGTACCTCCTATAAATTTTACTTCCATGCCCTAATAGCTGATTTTTATCTTAATAGCACTGTGTATTAAATCAAAAGCTTTTTAAAATCAGCAATTCAGCATAAAAAAATCGGGTCAGCAGAGCACTAACCCGAAATAAAATCCATAGAAAATAATTTTATCTCACGTAGCACTCCACCTTATGGTGACAGTTCTGCAGTTATCCGCTGCAGACCCAGCAAAAAGACCTGACCTAAAAGTCTTCTCACTTCGGCAAATCCGCCCTGATACATCCTCAAACTGCCGGTCCGGCATAGATGTACTACCTCTTCTTTGCGCCTCTACATAATTCTTCTTCATACTAACATTCATATATAAATATGTCAAACATAATATTTATACGAACTAATAAAACAAACTCTAAAATGAATCTCTTTGTCTCATGACCTCATATCCTGTTACCGATGCCGAAACAGCTGCATTTAGCGACTCTACTTTTCCCTTCATAGGAATCTTTATAAGCTTATTGGCTGTGGCGCTTACTTCATCTGAAAGACCTCGTCCCTCATTTCCAATAAGGAAAGCTGCAGGCTTTGTGAAGTCCTCTGCATAAAAATCCTTACCTGAAAGGTGAGTTCCAAATACAGTTATTCCTGCCTCTTTTATTCGTTCTATATCTATCACAAGCTCTTCACTTATAATGATAGGGACTCTGAGGACTCCGCCCATAGTAGATCTTACAGTCTTAGGAGCATATGGTGCCGCTGAATCGGCGCTTATAAGAACTCCAGATGCACCAACTGCTTCCGCTGTTCTTATTATTGTTCCAAGATTACCCGGATCCTGAATTCTGTCCAAAATAAAAATAAATGGATTTTCTACTTCCGTCAGCTCTTCAAGGAAATGTTCTTTAAGTCTTACAACTGCAAGAATTCCCTGTGGCGTCTTGGTATCAGAGATTTTTTCCATTACATTTTTACTTACTTCATAGATTGATTCATCATCGATCTTATCAATGATATCTTCTATTTCGTTATATTTACAAAGAGCTTCCTCTGTTACAAATAATTCCAATATATCTTCTACTGGAACTTCTCTTACCATTCTGATACCTTCAACTACAAAGGCCATGTCGCTTCGTCTTAAAGCCGACTCTTTAGAGAGTCTTACCACATATTTTATTTTATCATTTTGAACTGATGTTATTGTCTGCATAAAACTCACCTGCTCCTTATAAGTATTCTATCTTCACCATAGACTCTCTCCAGTTCCTCTTTAAGCTCATCCCCAGCTTCTGCGGTGTAAACCAGTTTTACAGCTTTCTTTTCAGCTTTAAGCTGTATATAAACATTAGAATATCCCGGATAATCTCTTATTATCCTGTTAAGCGATGGCTGTCTTTCCTTAAATGAATCCATGTCATCAAATAAAAGCCAGATTTCTTTCTTTAAGGCGTCATCCTTCTTCTTAAGTGAATCCAGCAAAACAATATCGTCACAGATAATTTTTCCTTCTTCCTCAGAAATAGATGCCCTTCCGCTAACTAACACCGGCGTATTCTTTACAAGGTAATTCTGTAATCTATGATACACCTTAGGAAATATAACTACTTCAATGGTTCCATAAAGATCCTCAAGGGTGATAAATGCCATAGTATCATTATTTCTTGTGTTCTTTATTGTTACAGTATTTATGAGCCCCGCCATAGAATATTTCATATTATCCATGGCCACTGTACGACCTTCATTTTCCTCATCATGAATAAAATCAAGAGTTGTAGCATCAGCAATCTTCTCCATAAGAGACATATATTTATCTAATGGATGGCCGCTTACATAAATACCCAGAGTTTCCTTCTCATGCATAAGTATCTCATCCATAGGAATTTCTGGAATATCAGGATAAATAACATCCGTCTTTTGCTGCATCTCTTCACCCATATAATCAAGAAGAGACATCTGGCCTGTCATGGATTTTTTCTTTTCTTCAAAAACTCTTTCCACCACTTCCGGATAAACCATTATCATCTGATTTCTATTCTTTCCAAATGAATCAAAAGCCCCGGCATATATGAAATTCTCAATAGTTCTCTTGTTAGCTTCTTTATTTGTAAGCCTTTCACAGAAGTCTTTTAAATCTTTATATTTTCCGTTAAGACTTCTTTCCTCTAAAATGGCATCAACAACCCCATCTCCAATGGACCTTACTGCGGACATACCATATCTTATAGAATCTCCATCCACTGAAAATTCGCCATAACCGGTATTTACGTCTGGCGGAAGGAGCTTAATTCCCATACGCTTTACTGCTTCTATATATTGAGAAAGCTTATCGGTATTGCTTCTTACAGATGTGAGAAGTGCCGCCATAAAATCAAGAGGATAGTAACATTTAAGATATGCTGTCTCATAGGCAACAACTGCATAAGCTGCAGCATGGGACTTATTAAATGCATAACTGGCGAAATCTATCATCTTATCAAAGATAAGATTTGCAGTCGCTTCATCCAGCCCATTTTTAATACATCCAGGAACACCCATTTCTTCGTTGCCATATACGAAATACTGCCTTTCCTTTTGCATCACTTCCGCTTTCTTTTTAGACATGGCACGACGCACCAGGTCGCTTCGGCCAAGAGAATAGCCTGCAAGTTTCATAACAATCTGCATAACCTGTTCCTGATAAACGATACACCCATAAGTCGGCGCAAGAATCGACTCTAACTGTGGAGCATCATATTTTATCTCATCAGGATTCTTCTGAGCCTTAACATACTGCGGAATAAAGTCCATAGGGCCCGGACGATAAAGGGATATACCCGCAATTATATCTTCCATATTTCTAGGAGAAAGTTCCTTCATGAAATTTCTCATACCTGAACTTTCCAGCTGGAATACACCTTCTGTCTTTCCTTCAGATATCATCTGATATACTTTTGCATCATCCTGAGGAATGTTTTCTATATCCACATCTATTCCCAGTCTCTTCTTTACGTTATTTACTGTATTCTGAATAACCGTAAGTGTTCTGATACCCAGGAAGTCCATTTTAAGGAGTCCTAATTCTTCTATTGTGGTCATATTGTACTGAGTACAAACCGCATCGCTGTTTTTACAAAGTGGCACAAATTCAACTATAGGAGAACCGCCTATAACAACTCCCGCTGCATGCATGGAAGTATGTCTTGGAAGTCCTTCCAGCTTTTCTGCCATATCTATAAGATATTTAACATCCGGATCTTCATCGTAAAACTTCTTAAAGTCTGCACTTTTTTCCAGTGCAGTCTTAATATTCATTCCCAGCTCCATAGGAATCGACTTTGCAACCGTGTCACAGGTTTTATAAGGGATATCTAAGGCTCTTCCTATATCTCTTATGCAGTTTCTTGCTGCCAAAGTACCAAATGTTACAATCTGTACTACCTGTTCTTTTCCATACTTTTCAGTAACATAATCTATTACTTCCTGTCTTCTTTCATCCGCAAAGTCAACGTCTATATCGGGCATTGTTACACGTTCCGGATTAAGGAATCTTTCAAAAAGAAGATCATATTTAAGGGGATCGATATTTGTAATCTTAAGGGAGTATGATACTATACTTCCCGCTGCACTTCCTCGTCCCGGTCCTACTGCAATGCCAACACTTCTGGCATAGTTTATAAAATCCCAGACAATAAGGAAGTAATCGATAAATCCCATATTCTTGATAATGGAAAATTCATAATCAAGTCTTTCTTTAATCTCATCCGTAACAGGGTTATATCTTTCTTTTATTCCTTTATCACAAAGCATTCTAAGATAAGACTCCGCATCATAACCTTCCGGCACCTGATATTTCGGGATCTTATGCTCACCAAATACAATATTAACATTACATCTTTCAGCAATCTTATGAGTATTTTCAAGTGCTTCTGGAGCATAAGGAAAAAGGACCGCCATCTCTTCCTTGGATTTAAGATAATACTGACCGCCTTCATATCTCATTCTATCCTGGTCCTGCACCTTGCGATTTGTCTGGATGCAAAGAAGAATATCATGAGCCTCCCAGTCCTCAGCCGTTATATAGTGAGAGTCATTTGTCGCCACCAGCGGAATTCCTGTTTCCTTAGAAATCCTCATAACTCCCTGATTTACAAGCTGATCATCTGTAAGTCCGTGATCCTGCATTTCAAGAAAATAATTCTCTTTTCCAAATGTATCTCTATACCAAAGTGCAGTCTTTACTGCTTCTTCATATAGTCCTCTTCTTAAATTTACTGCCACTTCGCCCTGCAGGCATGCAGAAAGGCATATTACTCCTTCGTGATATTTTTCCAGAAGTTCTCTATCTACTCGTGGTTTATAATAATATCCTTCAGTAAAACCGTAAGAAACGATCTTGGAAATGTTACTATATCCTGTGTTGTTTTCTGCAAGAAGGATAAGATGATAATATCTTTCTTCATCTCTTCCTATTTCCCTGTCAAATCTGCTATTGGGAGCTACATATACTTCGCATCCGATGATAGGTTTAATCCCCACCTTATTGCATTCCTTATAAAAATCTATGACTCCATACATGACACCATGATCCGTTATGGCAAGACTGTCATAGCCTAAATCCTTAGCCCTCTGGACTAACCCCTTAATCTTCGCCGATCCATCAAGGAGACTATATTCCGTATGAACATGTAAATGAGTAAATTCCATACATTTCCTCTATATCTTTTTAATAATTTCTCGTTTTATTAAGCTTCTGAAGCTTTTTTTCTGCAGACTTTCTTTTTTTACTTACCTTTAAATATTTCTTATAAGCCTTCATATATCTCCTGCAATAGGCAAAAGTATAATCCTCTCCCTTTTCTGCCAGCATATATAAAAGCATCTCTAATTTCTTTTTAACATATGGATGAAGCATCACCTTGCTCTTTCCATGAAGATAATACTGAAGGGCTGTGTCATCACTATAATTATCTTTATGATAGATCTTACTTGCTGCAACTCTGTCACAAAACATTTCAACAATATAGTTATCAGGCATTTTCATTCCCGTAACTCCACCCTTTTTATTCTTAAGATCATAATCTATCCAGTATTCAAGATGATGTTTATTTCTTCCCTTATGATGAAGCCATGAAGATGTATAACCTTTATCTTCTCTTTCTGCTTCATTTGGGCTTCTTGTGCCCTGATAATACTTCGCCCCAACAGAAAATTCTGTCCAGGAATATTTAGAAAGATCATGAAGGATACCCTGCTTATATAATCCACATCTAAAGCAGTTCTTTCCTACCTCGATCTTATGTTCATTTATAGTATTAAGATGCTTATACCATCCTGCATTTTCTATTTTATCTTTAATCTTATCCTTTAAACCTATCATTTAAGTCACCTTTTTTTAACTTAATTCATCCAACGTCTTTCCAAAGGATGGAAGGAATTCTTCCATAAATACCTTTAATTCAGGAAGTTCTATCTCCATCTTCTTTATGGATTTTTCAGTACTTTCCTTTGCCGTTTTAAATTCCTGATTTCCTGACTTCTCTTCTTCTATACATTTTATAAGGGCCGAAATCTTATCTGCTCCTTTAACGAGCCTTCTCATATAAGCTTCTTCTTTAGAGTTATTCCCAATAAATATCTCTTCAAATTCAGGCCTTAAATCTTCCGGAAGTTTACCCAGCAGCTTATATTCAGCTACTTTTTCAACCTGCTTATATGCATCCTTTATCTCCTCACTGTAATACTTTACCGGTGTTGGCATATCTCCGGTTATTATTTCAGACGAATCATGATAGAGTCCAATAAGCGCAGCCTTTGAAGCATCAAGATTTTTCCCAAATCTTTTATTTCCTATAACACATAGACAATGCGCTATCATTGCTACATCAAGGGAATGTTCACTTAAGTTTTCCTCCCTTGAATTTCTCATAAGGGCCCATCTATTTATATATTTCATTCTGGAAATCGTAGCAAAAAAATTATATTCCATATATTTTCCTTCCCCTTGCCAAGTTTTTATTTATATTTTATAATATGCCATGTGCCATAAATGACACTATGTATCAGATTACATTTTAAGATGCTTCTGTGGCTCAGTTGGTAGAGCAACTGATTCGTAATCAGTAGGTCGTCGGTTCAAGTCCGATCAGAAGCTTAAAAAAGGGAGAGCAAAAATGCTCTCCCTTATTTTACAACAAACTGTCATTAGATTGTAGATTTTTTTATTCTTTATCTTCCGATACCCCATCCATCTTCTTAAGATCTGATACGGTCTCTTCATCAGAATCAAGATCATCTATTCTTTCCAGTTCATCATCTGTTTCATTCGTATCATCTACATCTTCACCTTTAGCAAAAGTTTCCCATGGCATGACCATTTTTTCTTCCTCTTTTGATGAATCGTCAGTTACTGAAACATTATCATCCTCATCAAATACAACCTGTTTTACGCTTGTATTCTGAACTGGAGCTTCTTTAAATCCTGTTGTTTCTAATCTTTCTTTCATATGCTCCTTAGTTGCTTTATCAGAAAGATCAAGAGTTGGATAATTCTTAGATTTATAAACCTTGAATTTCTCCTTATCCTTTGTCTTTTCTTTTGACTTATCCAGGATAGGATTTCCCTTTAATTCAGGAGCTGAAATTCCATTTTCTTTTGCAGCCTTACTATAGATATCCATGAATTCCTGACCTGTAATGGTCTCATGTTCAATAAGATATTCAGCAATTGCATCAAGAATAGGCTCATTCTTTTTAAGAAGCTTATATGCCTTATTATAGGCATGCTTTATGATATTTCTTACTTCTGTATCAATCTTTGTTGCCGTCTCATCAGAGCAGTTCATTACCGCACGTCTGTCAAGATATTCGCCTGTGATACCTTCAAGCTGTACCATACCGAATTTTTCTGACATACCGTACATGGTAACCATTGCCCTTGCCTGCTTTGTAGCCTGTTCAATATCATTTGCAGCTCCCGATGTAACTGATGGGAACTTAAGAGCTTCTGCAGCTCTACCACCACAGGCAATAACAATATGCGCTTCCATCTCATCCTGAGACTCAAGATATTTTTCTTCTTCAGGCACCTGCCATACATAACCAAGAGCTCCCATGGTACGTGGCACTATAGTAATCTTTTGAACCGGCATTGTAGCTTTCTGGATTGCTGTAAGAAGAGCATGTCCTGCTTCGTGGAATGCGACGATACGCTTTTCCTTTTCGCTTAAAACTCTGTCCTTCTTTTCCTTACCTGCAAATACAACCTCAACAGATTCTATAAGATCTTTCTGACTTACAAATTTTCTGTTATTTCTCACTGCCGCAAGAGCTGCTTCATTTATGATATTAGCAAGATCTGCACCAACGGCACCGCTTGTAGCAAGAGCTAATTCATGAAGATCTACTGATTCATCAAGCTTAACATTCTTTGTATGAACACGAAGAATGTCTTCACGGCCTGAAATATCAGGTCTTTCAACAACTATTCTTCTATCAAAACGTCCAGGACGAAGAAGTGCCTTATCAAGTACTTCTGGTCTGTTTGTTGCCGCAAGAATTATGATACCTTTTGATGAATCGAAACCATCCATTTCAGCCAGAAGCTGATTCAATGTCTGTTCTCTTTCTGAGTCTCCACCCATCTGTCTTGTATCACGGCTTCTACCAATAGCATCGATCTCATCGATGAAAATGATACATGGAGCCTTCTGTGTAGCCTGCTTAAACAAATCTCTTACTCTTGAAGCACCAAGTCCTACATACATTTCTACGAATTCAGAACCTGAAATAGAAAAGAATGGAACTTTCGCTTCACCTGCCACTGCTTTGGCAAGAAGAGTCTTACCAGTTCCCGGAGGTCCTACAAGAAGAGCACCCTTAGGAAGTTTAGCACCGATCTCTATGTACCTCTCAGGGTGATTTAAGAAATCAACCATTTCTTTAAGAGACTCTTTAGATTCTTCCTGTCCTGCCACATCTTTAAATGTTACTCCAGTATTTTTCTCCACATCATAAAGCTTGGCATTTGACTTACCGATATTCATAATACCGCCACCCTTTGATGCTTTACGCATGATCAGCATCATGAAGATGTAGAATACACCTATCATAAGGATATAGGAAAGAATTGTTGTAATAAGAGCATTTCCGCCCTCATCTACCTGAGCGAATGTTACTCCCGCTGCCTGAAGTCTATCAACAAGATTATAATCATCCGTTCTTACTACATAAAATGTTACATCTGATTCCTTGCTGTTTTCATCCACAGGCTGGAAGTATATCTTCTGACTATAAATCTTTACACTTTTTACTTTCCCAGCTTCAACCATACCGATGAATCTGTCGTATGAAACTTCCATCTCCCCTGCGGTGCGGTATCTATTAAATTGCTGAACAAAAATCAGTGTAAGAATAACAGAAATTATAAGCAAGACAATGGGCTTGCCGTTTCCATTCCCGGGTTTCTTATCCCCGGGTCTATTATCATTTGGATTATTATTACTATTTTCAGCCATTTACATTTCCTTTTATTTTACTGATAGATTGGATACTTATCAGTGATATTTTTAACAAGAGCCATAGCCTTTTCGCTATCCTTATCAATGATAGCCGCCTTGAATGCATCAGCTATAACTGCCATATCTTCCTTAACCGCACCTCTTGTTGTTACTGCAGGTGTACCAACTCTGATACCACTTGTAACGAATGGTGACTTTGGATCATTTGGAACAGTATTCTTATTAACTGTGATATGTACTTCATCAAGAAGCTTTTCAACTTCCTTACCTGTAAGATCCATTCTCTTAAGATCAACTAACATAAGGTGATTATCTGTACCGTTAGATACAATATCGAAACCTCTATTCTGAAGTTCCTTGCAGAGAGTAGCTGCATTTTCTACTACTCTACCCATATAAGACTTGAATTCTGGTGCAAGTGCTTCCTTAAAGCAAACTGCCTTACCAGCTATAACATGCATAAGTGGTCCACCCTGAATTCCTGGGAAAACAGCCTTATTGAAGTTGAACTGCTTATTAATTTCTTCTGAGCAAAGGATAAGTCCTCCTCTTGGTCCACGAAGTGTCTTATGTGTTGTAGTTGTTGTTACATGTGCATATGGGATTGGGCTCATATGCTCACCTGCTGCAACAAGACCTGCAATGTGAGCCATATCTACCATAAGATAAGCGCCAACTTCATCTGCGATCTCACGGAATTTCTTGAAATCTATCTTTCTTGCATATGCTGAGGCACCAGCAATGATAAGCTTTGGCTTGCATTCCACAGCTTTCTTTCTTACATCATCATAATCAATGAATCCGTTCTCATCTACACCATAAGGAACACAGTTGAAATACTTACCTGAGATATTTACTGGTGAACCGTGTGTAAGATGTCCACCATTATCAAGGTTCATACCCATAAATGTATCCCCAGGCTCCATCATAGCAAAGAATACTGAAAGGTTTGCCTGCGCTCCTGAATGAGGCTGAACATTTGCATACTCTGCTCCAAAGAGTTTCTTTGCTCTTTCTCTTGCAAGATCTTCAACAACGTCAACATACTGGCATCCACCATAATATCTCTTTCCAGGATATCCTTCTGCATATTTGTTTGTAAGCCAGCTTCCCATTGCTGCCATAACTGCTTTTGAAGCAATATTTTCTGAAGCGATAAGCTCTAAGTTCTGGTTCTGACGGTTTAATTCATCCGTCATAGCAACAGCTACTTCTGGGTCTATCTTTTCAATTTCTGCAAAATCAAACATG
This sequence comes from Lachnospiraceae bacterium UBA3772, assembly GCA_002371025.1. Classification (GTDB taxonomy): domain Bacteria; phylum Bacillota; class Clostridia; order Lachnospirales; family Lachnospiraceae; genus Eubacterium_Q. The sequence goes on from DFFQ01000181.1 coordinate 19,600, forward strand.
TTTCGTCTCCTTTACTACCTTTAAATTTTTTTCTATACCTGATATAACACCGGAAATATTCCGCTGCCCTATTATACCACAACAGGATGCCTTTTACAGCATCCTGTTACATAAACTTTTATTTTTAATTTAATCAGCATAAAATGGCGCTTAGTACGTCTTTTATACTTATATCTTTAAATTAATTTTCTGCTTTTTTTAATGCCTCTGCTTCTTCTTCATCAGCAAGTTCTATCTCAGCACCATTTTCTGTATTTTCAAAATCAAAATCCTTACCTGGAAGGATAGCATTAAGAAGAATACCAGCGATAGATCCAACTGCAAGACCAGAAAGTGAGATTGTTACTGATCCGATCTTGAATACGATAGCAGCAGCTTCTGTATATGTTATACCAATTGAAAGTACAAGAATGATAGCAGCGATGATAACATTTCTTGTCTTATTAAAATCAACCTTATTCTCAACGATATTTCTAACACCGACTGCAGAGATCATACCGTAAAGCACAAGTGAGATACCACCGATAACTGGTGTTGGGATTGCTGAGATACATGCAGCAACCTTTGGTGAGAATGAGAAAATAATAGCAAATACTGCTGCAATTCTTATTACAAGTGGATCATAAACCTTTGAAATTGTAAGAACACCTGTGTTCTCTCCATAAGTTGTATTAGCAGGTGCACCGAAAAGTGATGCAAGAGTTGTTGCAAGTCCGTCACCAGTAAGTGTTCTATGAAGTCCTGGATCCTTGATAAAGTTCTTACCAACTGTTGATGATATAGCTGAAATATCACCAATATGCTCAACTACTGTAGCAAGTGCGATAGGTACGATTGTTACGATAGAAGCAATGATAAGCTTTGTATCAGGATGCTCTATAACATAAAGGATTGTCTCATTTTTATGGAATGGAAGGCCAACCCATGGTGCATTTTTAATATTATCAAGAGCTGCTTTTGAGAAAAGAAGCAGTTTGTCATGACCGTCCATAACAATATTTGCTCCTGTTGAATCTAAAGTTCCATACATAAGCATAAGGATAATAGCTATAACTGTTGTTCCGATAACACCGATGATGATAGGAAGGATCCTTATCATTCCCTTACCCCAGATATTACAGATGATAATGATAAGGATTGCTATTACAGCTATAAGCCAGTTTGTTGCACAGTTATTAACTGCTGAAACTGAAAGTGTAAGACCGATAGCAACAATGATCGGACCTGTAACGATAGGTGGGAAAAATTTCATTACCTTATTAATACCAAAAGCCTTAATAAGCGCTGCAAGGATAAGGTAAACTAAACCTGCGCAGGCAACACCGAGACATGCATATGGAAGAAGTTCCTTCTCCCCATTTGGTGCAATAGCTCCATAACCTGCAAGGAAAGCGAAGGATGATCCAAGAAACGCTGGAACCTTACGTTTTGAAATAAGATGGAAGAGTAATGTACCAACACCTGCAAAAAGAAGTGTTGCTGAAACACTAAGTCCTGTAAGTGCAGGAACAAGTACTGTTGCTCCGAACATAGCGAACATGTGCTGGAATCCAAGAACAAGCATCTTTGCAAGTCCTAATTCTCTGGCATCATAGATTGGTTCGCCATTCTTTAATCTTTGTTTTGCTGATTCTGATTTTGACATGGTTATCCCCTTTGATTATTATTTGTGAGCATATGGGCACACTTTTTCATCGTTATATATCATCCATTAAAGGGCATTTTTTGTCAAGAATTTAAATGTATTTTTTTATTTAATTTCGACCATTTTCATCATCTTTTATTGACTCATATGTAATATCCTATTAAAATATCTTTAATATGGGTTTTAATGGACTTTTTTAACTCAATACTTAAATTAAAAACATCATATAATCATAGAAAGAAGGAAATAAACGTGCAGTTCAAAAATTTTAAGAATGTTGAAATTATGGAACATCCTCTTATTAAACATAAGATTACAATGCTCCGTGACGAAAAAACTGGTACTACAGAATTCAGAAATCTCGTTGAAGAGATTGCTATGCTGGAAGGATATGAAGCTTTAAAGGATCTTCCACTTAAGGATATCGAAGTTAAGACTCCTATTGAGACATGCATGACTCCAGTTATCGATGGTAAAAAACTCGCCATCGTCCCAATCCTCCGTGCAGGACTCGGAATGGTAAATGGTGTTCACGCTCTTGTACCTTCAGCTAAAGTTGGTCACATCGGTCTTTACCGTGACCCTGAAACACACGAGCCTCATGAGTATTATTGCAAGCTTCCTGATCCAATCGATCAGAGACTTATTGTTGTTCTTGATCCAATGCTTGCTACTGGCGGTTCAGCTATCGAAGCTGTTAACTTCATCAAACAGCATGGTGGAAAGCACATTAAATTCATGTGCATTATCGCAGCTCCAGAAGGTCTCGAAAAGTTAGCTACTGCTCATCCTGACATCGAGATTTATGTTGGTAACCTTGACAGATGCCTTAATGAAAATGCTTATATCTGTCCAGGTCTTGGAGATGCTGGTGACAGAATCTTCGGAACAAAATAATAGGATTCATCAAAATAATATAAAACAAGCTAGAAAATCCCGCTTCACAAATAACTGTGAAACGGGATTTTCTTATACTATCTGTGAGAATACCTCACCTATCTTTTTTCTTATTATAATATCAGCCATACCATCTCTGGATGTTGATGACATATTTATAAGGGCCATATGCTTTCCCTTGAAATAATCAATAAAGCCAGCAGCAGGATATACCACCAGTGATGTTCCACCAATAATAAGCAGATCCGCTTTACTGATATGGTCTATGGCTCTTCTGATCTTATAGTCATCCAGCCCCTCTTCATATAGAACCACATCCGGTCTTATTATTCCGCCGCATTCTTTACATCTTGGAATCCCAGGTTCATACTTAATCCTTTTAATATATTCCAATCCGTCATCTTCCGGCTTCTTATGACATGACATGCAATAATTTCTAAGAACACTTCCATGAATATCAATAACTTCTTTGCTTCCTGCAGCTTCATGAAGTCCGTCAATATTCTGGGTTATCACTGCCTTAAGCTTTCCCTTTGCCTCAAGCTCAGCCAGAGCTTTATGAGCTGCATTAGGAAGTGCATCCGGCGCCAGCATTTTATCCTTATAGAATTCATAAAAATCCTCAGTCTTATGCATAAGGAAGCTATGACTCACTATTGTCTCTGGTGGATATTTATATTTCTGATTATATAAACCATCCTGAGATCTGAAATCTGGTATACCACTTTCTGTTGATACACCCGCCCCACCAAAAAATACAATGTATTCTGATTCATTAATAGCATCCTGAAGTTTCTTTACATCTTCATCCATACTTACTCCTCGGTACTACCTTCTGTTGTACTTTCCTCAGTGTTCTTTTCCTTAATGGTAACAGTTACTTTTGTATCATTTTTAATTGTATAGTTATCAGACGTCTTATACGTAACGCTTAACTGATATTCTCCTTCTCCAAGATCCTTAACTGATAATTCAGGAGCTAACATAGATACAGCTACATCCTTAACATCCTTATTCAGCCCTGATAATGTAACCGAATAATTCTGAGGAAGTTTAAGCGAATACTCATATTTACTTTCGTCTTTATCATTTATCTTTATTGCATCAGCGCTTACCGAAAGTTTCTTATCTGCAACCTTTTCAATAGAAAGATTAACTGCTATCTGATTATTATCATCAGCTACATATATTCCTTCTGGCAGATAATTTGTAATATCTATATTTACTTCTTTATCACTATTAAGATCAGAAAGATTAATATCGGAAATGTAAATCGCCGCAGTTTTCTTTAAATCTTCTGCTTCACCAGCAATCAGAATCGATGTTGGATTGTAGTTGATTCCGGTACTTACATAACCTTCAGCCGGATCTCCAACCGTAGTTATCTTAACAGGAACTTCCTTTGTGGCATAAATCTTCGTTTTAACAGTTACTGTTTTTGTATCAAATGTAATACTTTTATCAGAAAGATCTGTTCCATAAGCATCGAAACATTTAATCTCGGCTAATTCGTCAAATGAACCTGTCTTTCCATCAACCTTTACTACCGCCCTTACTTCATTTATGCTTTCAAGAACTGATTCCGGTCCTTCAATAGTTATAAGGTTAGGTGTTGTTGTTGGTTTACCAAGATAATATCCCTCTGCAACATCCCCGGTATACACTACCTTTATAGGGAATTGCTGTGATTTCTTATCTTCAATGGTCAGTTTAAGGATATCATCTACAATACTGATATCCACACGTGATCCAATACTTTCATTTTTTGCCTCAACTGTAACAGTAACAGTATTAGTAATTGAAAGCTTTGAAAGATCCGCGCTGGCTACAAAATCTTCTTTAGTAAGACTGTCCACCACTGATCTTGGTCCTTTAACTACAATATCAACAGTTTTTCCGTTACTGACATCATAAACCTTACCAAGATTTTCAATAGCATCTCCATTTTCTGTTACTACAGTTATTCCGGTAATGGTCTTTGTCACTGTATAATCTGAAATATTCATTACTACAAGCCATGTAATAATTGCGATCAGCACAGCTAAAAGTTTTAAACCTATATTATTAAAGATGTTTGATCTACTGAGCTTTTGCTTCATGCCTCTTTCCTCCCATCTTTAATTTTTTATGCTTTGTTGTATAATGCTTATCCTGTAGTTTAACCAATTGTCTTCTAAGAGAATCCTCATCAAGGTTCTGATAAAGAACGCCTTTATGGGCAATTGAGATTCCACCTGTTTCTTCTGAAACTATAAGTGTCATGGAATCTGTAACCTCACTGATACCAATTCCTGCTCTGTGTCTTGTTCCAAGATCCTTATTAAGATCAAATCTTTCAGTGAGTGGAAGATAGCAGGTAGCAGCCACAACTCTGTTATTTTTAATGATCACAGCTCCATCATGAAGTGGTGTATTCTTCTCAAAAATGTTTATCAGAAGCTGTTCTGTTACTATAGCATCGATCTTAATTCCTGTGTTTTCATACTCACCGAGAGGAGTATCATGCTCTACTACCACAAGAGCACCAGTGCGAGCCTTGGATAATTCAGTTGCAGTCTTTACAAGCTCATATATGGTCTTATCACTAAGTCTTCTATCCAACCCTTCTCTCTTTATATCCAGAGAAAATAGCTTTGATATAAACTGCTTTCTTCCCAGTTCATCCAGTGCTCTTCTTAATTCCGGCTGGAAAAGGATTATAAATGCTATAACAAGAACATTTACGATATTTTTTGCTATCCATAAAACTGTATTAAGTTTAAATACAGCCGCTACAACAATAAACAGCACAAGAAGCATGATACCCTTAAAAAGAGTCCATGCTCTGCTAGTCTTGAACCATACTATTATATGGTATACAAAATATGCAATTACCAACACATCAAGCACATCCGACACAGTTACATGTGGAATATAGAACCAGTCGAAATATGACTTAAAAAGTGTAATCAGATGTTGCAAACGACCACCCCTAAACTTTTATTTTATAAACGAAAAAGCACTTACTCTTCTGCGTCCTCTTCTTCTTTTCTCTTAATCTCTAGTTTTTCTGATTTTAAATCTTCTCTTGTTTTAACCTTTGGAACAGCTTTTACATAATAGTAATAATCATCATCTTCATACTGAACATGTTCTGTTCTTGAGTAATCGATGATATCTTTACAAAACTGTATAAACAAAGCAATTACTGCTCCAAGTAAACTTCCAACAAGTACTTTAACTATAGGCGCATCAACTTTTATAACTAAACCACCGAATAAAGCAGTTACTATGGCAAGTATAACACCTGCGCCAATAGCTACATACCAGCTATAATTAAATGAAAGCTTATATATAAGTCCAGCTGCAAGGATTACAACCACAAAGATTGCAATGCTAAGGAGCATTTCCTTATTCTTAAGGAAATCAATTACAAAACCTGAAAGCACATCTACCTTTTCGCCTGTTGTATTATGAGCAATAAGATCATTCATCTTTGCAACATAAAGCGCGAAATAATAAGTTATCATACCGAATGCCCCTGGAATTGCACCAGCCATACCAGCTGTTACAATAAGCACGATTGGCGCTATATAAGGCATATGGATCACGCAGCAAAAAATAGTAAGGAACATTGCATAGGAATATTCAGGGAAAAATCTGATATAAATGCAATACATAACCACAAATACTACAAGATAAGCTGCTCCAAGTTCCAAAGAACAGGAAACACAACTAAGGGCTATTACAAGTCCTGATATGAAAACTAAGAATCCATCCGGAAGAAGTGCTGATATTACTGCTAAAAGAAATACTACACTGAACTTAGTTACAAGATCTGAATATCCAAATAATGAATTAATGCTGAGGAAAATAATCAAACAGCATACAAATCTTATGATTGGATTTACTATTTCATCATATTTACGAAGAAATTCTCTTATCGTATTTTTAACTTCAATTACCGTATCCATAGTTATTTGTCGTCCCTTCCTGTCTCACTGAATGCTGAATCAAGTCCTTCAATATCTCCACCAATGGCACTTGTTTTTACAACATTTGATTTTCTCTTTTTTTTCTTAGATTCAAGCTTTATCAATGCTTTTAAATTTCTATTATATATGATAAGCCCTCTTCTTGCCTTCTGGTACCTTGCCAGATAAACAAAAAATCCCATAACATAAAGGATCAGGGCAAACATAAGATAACCTGCCATGAGCTTTGAAATCACCTTAAAATAATCCATATCATTAATGTTTGATAATATTTCCTGCATATTAAAATAGCAATAAAGCATAACAATAAGCCAATAGCAAACTGTTGCCGCTATTATAGTACGAAGACCTCCATATCTGATATAGTCCTCTTTATAATATTTACTTATCCTTAAACCTTTGGATTCCTCATGTTTTTCGAATATTGTGATTCTTGTCATGAGTTTTATTTTTTCTTCATTAAGCATACACTATCCCCATTTAAGATAAATCTAGTCCCTTATATCTTATGTTATCTTACTTTAAAAATCAAGTTTTTGATAACTGCGGGTTTATATCTACACAGTAAAAAAGCCCGAACTAAAATTTTAGTCCAGGCTTTCCGGTTACTTATAAAGTTTTAAAATTCAAGTGAATCGATAAGCTCAAGTCTATGATCTTCATTCATTGTCTTGCACATCTCAACGAATTTTTCAAGCTTAACACCATTAAGCTGCTTATTTCCTCTGATGTTTATAGAAACTGTTTCTTCTTCAGCTTCCTTATCACCAAGAACAAGGATATATGGCTCCTTAAACTGCTTGAAGCCCTTAATCTTTGTCTTCATGTTCTCATCTGAATAATTTGCCTCAACACGAACTCCTGCTTTTCTAAGCATCTTTTCTACTTTCTTAGCATACTCATTATGCTCTTCTCTGATAGGTACGATACCAACCTGATATGGTGAAAGCCAGAATGGGAATGAACCCTTGAAGTTCTCGATAAGGATACCGATGAATCTTTCAAATGAACCAAAGATTGCTCTATGGATCATAACAGGTCTCTTCTGTGTTCCGTCTGCTGCTACATACTTAAGGTCAAAGTTAAGTGGAAGCTGGAAATCAAGCTGGATAGTACCCATCTGCCATTCACGGCCGATGCAGTCTCTCATCTTAAGGTCGATCTTAGGACCATAGAATGCTCCATCGCCTTCGTTTAATTCATAGTTTCCTTCGCCATACTTCTTATCAAGGATTCTCTTAAGAGAAGCTTCAGCCTGATCCCAAAGAGCTTTTTCACCCATGTAATCATCAGGTCTTGTTGAAAGTTCAGCTGTATATTCAAGGCCAAATGTTCCATATATTGTCTTTGCGATATCCATGATATCACTGATCTCGTCCTCGATCTGATCCTCTGTAAGAAGAGTATGGTCATCGTCCTGATGGAACATCTGAACTCTGAAAAGTCCATTTAACTCACCAGACTTCTCTTTTCTGTGGATAACCTGAGTCTCTGAGAAACGAAGTGGAAGTTCCTTGTAGCTGTGAAGAGCATTCTTATAAACTGTGATAGCATTAGGACAGTTCATAGGCTTTACAGCATATTCAATATCTGTATTGATATTTTCTTCATCTGTCTCTTCATTTACTTCTGCATTTGTGATAAGGAACATGTTCTGCTTATAGTGTCCCCAGTGACCTGATGTCTCCCAAAGTTTCTTTGAGTTGATAACAGGTGAAAGGATTTCCTGATAGCCATATTCCTCATGGATTCCTCTCCAGAAGTTCTGAAGTGCATTGTAAAGCTTGAAACCACGTGGAAGCCAGTAAGGCATACCTGGAGCTGACTCATCGAACATGAAGAGTTCCTGTTCCTTACCGATCTTCTTATGATCTCTTTCCATAGCTTCCTTAACTAAAGCAAGATGCTGCTTTAATTCATCCTTGCTTGGGAAGATGTACATATAAATTCTCTGAAGCTGGTCGTTCTTCTCATTTCCTCTCCAGTATGAACCAGAAACAGACTTGATCTTATAAGCTGCATTCATAAGTTCCTGAGAATTTGCAACGTGAGGTCCACGGCAAAGATCAACATAGTCATCACCTGTATAGTAAATTGAGATTGTCTCTCCATCCTCTAAATCATTGATAAGTTCAACCTTATACTTCTGATCCTTGAATATTTCAAGTGCTTCTTCCTTAGAAACTTCTTTTCTTGTCCAGTCTTCTCTTCTCTTAAGGATTTCTCTCATCTTATCTTCGATAGTCTTGAAATCATCACTTGTAAGAGTTCTTGGAAGCATAAAATCATAATATGCTCCATCATCGATCTGTGGTCCGATTGCTATCTGAACGTTCTCTTTTCCAAAAATCTCCATTACAGCCTTAGCCATAACATGAGCCATTGAATGACGATAAACGCTAAGATAAAATTCCTTTTCTTCTTCTTTAGCCATTTATTTGTTCCTCCTATATATTAATTACATCTTTGCCTCGAGACTTATCAGGTATCCTCCCACATGTATACTAAAAAAGAAAATCCCTGGTGTCTCTTTAGACACCAGGGACGTTATATACGCGGTTCCACCCTGATTGATACATAAAAACGTATCCTCTCATTTTGATCGTAACGTGATCTTAAACGTACCTGTTTTTAGCAGGTCTCTCCGAGGTAGTTTTCGTGAAAGGTTATCATGAAGTGCTCTCAGCCCAGTGACACTTCTTCTCTTTAATGAATCGCCCAACCTACTCTTCTCATCAACGATTTAAAATTTAAAATTGTAAAAACAAGTATAAGCTTTGTCTTAAAAAAAGTAAATAGCAAATATAGATAATTTACGCCATACATTATTTTACTTCTTCTACTGCCTCTTTTACCATCACCTTTTCCAAAACAAAAAGTGTCGCTATCATAAGAGCTATCGCTATCGGAAGGCAGATAATAACATTTCTTACAAATCCTGTTATGATATAAGCTACAAATGATACCCCTGCAACAGTAAGAGCATATGGCAGCTGGGTTGTAACATGATTTATATGATTACACTCTCCACCGGCTGAAGCCATTATTGTTGTATCTGAAATTGGTGAACAATGATCGCCACATACAGCTCCTGCAAGGCAGGCAGAAATTGATATTATCATCATTGTTCCTGTTGGGAAAACTCCTAAAACGATTGGGATAAGTATTCCAAATGTTCCCCAGGATGTTCCAGTTGAAAATGAAAGCCCCACCGCCACAACAAAGATTATAGCAGGGAGAAGTGACTGCATTCCGGCTGCTGATCCTGATACAAGATCTGCAACAAAGACCTTTGCTCCAAGAAGATTTGTCATTCCTGAAAGAGTCCATGCAAATGTAAGGATAAGGATCGGAGAAACCATAGCTTTAAATCCATCTACAAGACAGGACATAAAATCTCCAAAGCTGATTATATCTCTATACATATAGTAAAAGAATGCAAATATAACAGCAATAAATCCACCCATGGCAAGACCGACAGATGCATCTGCATATGCAAAAGCTGTTTTAAAGTCAACTCCATCAAAGAAACCGCCTGTATAGACCATCGAAAAGATACAAGCTACGATAAGCACTAAAACAGGAATAAGAAGGTCTATAACCTTACCATTAGGATTAATAAATTCTTCTTCACTCTTTTGGGCCTTTTCTCCTGTTGTGAAAAGATCACCATTTATGGCATTTAATTCATGAAGTCTCATCTTTCCATAATCAAATTCTCTTACGATCACATAAACCATCATTACAAGTGTAAGAAGTGCATAATAGTTATAAGGTACTGTCTCAATAAACGCTTTAAATCCATTTATTCCTGCTTCTTTTGGAACAGAAGAAGTTACTGCCGCAGCCCATGAAGAAATAGGTGCAACTATACAAATAGGTGCTGCTGTAGCATCAATGATATATGCCAGTTTTGATCTTGATACCTTATGAGTATCAGTTACCGGTCTCATAACCGAACCAACTGTAAGACAGTTAAAATAATCATCAACAAAAATGAGCATTCCAAGAATCATTGTCGCAAGCTGAGCACCAGTTCTTGTCTTAATATGCTTCCCTGCCCATCTTCCAAATGCGGCTGACCCTCCGGTCTTATTCATAAGTGCAACTAATATTCCAAGAAGAACAAGGAACACAAGGATCCCAACATTTCCTGCAATCTTTGTAAGCATTCCGCCGCCATTTTCACTATCATTAAAAAGAACAGTATTAAGGGCAAGCTCCATATTTCCATTAGAATAAAGGATTGCACCTGCTGCAATACCTACAAAAAGAGAAGAATAAACTTCTTTTGTAATAAGGGCTAAAGCTATTGCCACAACAGGTGGTATAAGAGATATAAATGTAGCATAGAATCTACTCTGATAAGTCTCTGGCAGATTAGCCACATCTATCGGATTTTTTAGCGTATAAATGATCAATGCTATAAGTATTAAAAGCACTGTGCTTATAACGATCTTTTTATTCATTTTTCCCTCCACATTTTTTCATACAGTATTTTTAACTTTTAAAGCCTATAACTCTGTAATTATCTGTTCAATTTTTTCTTCTGCTGTCTTCCTGTCATATCCACCAGCAATTTTCTAGGAAGAAGTCTTCCGCCTATTACAGCAGCCTTCATATATAGCTTTGGAACTATGACACATTTTCCTTTAAACATTTCTGTAAGAGCGATAAGTGCACAGTCTCTTGCAGAAATACCAGGAAGTGCAAATTCCACATCTGCCACTTCATTAAATTCTGTCTGCACAGGTCCAGGACAGAGGCATGAAACCTTAAGTCCTGAATTAATATCTTTAAGCTCACTATTTACAGCCTGAGTAAGACTTGTAACATAAGCCTTTGATGCATAATAAGTTGCCATATATGGACCTCCCGGAAGGAGACCTGCTGATGAGCCAACATTCATTATATATGCTTCTCTCTCATTATACATTTTACGGGTCATCTTCTTAAACAGATAATGCATAGCTCTACAATTAAGATCCAGCATATCCATTTCCACTGAAAGCTCAGTCTTTAAAAATGGACCACATTTTCCAAATCCTGCATTATTGATAAATATCTCCACAGAAAGATCTTTGATCCTGTCATACAATTCATCACATCCGGAAATCTTAGAAAGATCCGCCTTCATAGTTTCACACTTTACATTGTAGTGCGCTTCTATTTTTTCAGCTATCTTATCAAGTCTGTCTTTTCTTCTTGCAACGATAAATAGGTTATAACCCATAGCTGCAAGGATTTTTGTCATCTCAAGTCCAATACCACTGCTAGCACCTGTTACAACTGCATATTTACTCATAGTTTCTTCCTTTCATACAGCTTTTACACCCTCTCGCCTAGCGGCTCGATGTCGGGCAGTCGCCAAATTTCGATATTTTTGTGCAAGCACAAATATCGAAGCTTGGCTCGTTGCCTGCGCAAAAAATGTAGGCACAGTCCTGCGCCTACATAATTATACAATATTCTCTGTGAAACAAAAATGAATTTTTACTACTGTGCGTTGCTATCTGATGCGTCGTGTGATGCGCCTTCAGCATACTTAGCTGATAAAGCATCAATAGTTCCATCTTCCTTCATCTTCTTTATTGCAGCATTTATCATTTCAAGTGTTTTTGTATCACCTTTCTTTACAGCAATACCATATTCTTCAGAAGTGAATGTATCATCATCTTCAACAATCTTTAATGAAGGATTATCCTTGATATACTGATTAGCTGTAGCAGAATCGATAACTACAACATCACACTTTCCATTGAGAAGTTCCTGAATTGCTTCTGTACCCTTCTTAAATGCTGACATTGTATCCTTATATCCAAGGTTTTCAACTTCGATCTGTCCTGTATAACCCTGAACAACAGCAATCTTCTTGCCCTTCATATCAGTTGCTTTCTTAATATCGTTATTATCGCCATTAACGATCATAACCTGCTTTGCTACGTAATATGGTTCTGAGAAATCAACTGATTTCTTTCTTTCTTCTGTTATTGTCATACCTGCGATAGCACATGAGATCTGTCCATTTGAAAGAGCTACTGTAAGAGAATCAAACTCCATGTTGTTTATCTCAATCTTCATGCCATTATCTTCAGCAATTTTTTTCATTATCTCTATGTCAATACCAGCATAATTATCAACTACACCGTCAGCTACAGATACATACTCAAATGGAGGAAATTCTGCATTTGTTCCAACCACTAACTTGTTTGTATCCTGCTTCTTGCCGCATCCTGCAAGTGAAAGGCTTGCAAGGCAAAGTGCACTGACAGTAACCATAAACTTCTTTAACTTCATCATTTTCATATTCCTCCCTGGATAATATATTAAAGAACCTTACTAAAGAATCTTTGGGTTCTTTCATTCTTTGGATTAGCAAATACTTCCTTTGGATCTCCACTTTCAGCAACAACACCTTCATCAATAAATAGAAGTCTTGTTCCTACTTCTCTGGCAAATCCCATCTCATGGGTAACAACCACCATTGTCATTCCCTGATCTGCAAGATCCTTCATAACATCAAGTACTTCCCCTACCATTTCCGGATCAAGGGCTGATGTTGGTTCATCAAAAAGCATGATCTCAGGATCCATGCAAAGAGCTCTTGCAATAGCAACTCTCTGTTTCTGTCCGCCTGAAAGCTGTGAAGGATAATCATTGGCTCTATCTTTAAGTCCTACCTTATCAAGTAATTCAAGACCTTTTACCTTAGCTTCTTCAACTGTCATCTTATGAAGCTTAACTGGAGCCAGGATAACATTTTCAATTATGGTCTTATGAGGGAAAAGATTAAACTGCTGAAATACCATTCCCATCTTTTGTCTGATAAGATTTACATCATCTTCTGCGGCCCATTCCTCTTTCTTCTTCTTTTGTTCCTCTTTAGAAAGAGTTTTTAATATTTCTTTACGTTCTTTAAGACAGGCTTTTTTCTCAGCTTTATCTGCCTTCTTTTCTTCTTTTGTTAAAACCGCATCTTCCGGTCTCATCCATTTATTGATGCGCTGTCCATCTATATAGATCTCACCCTTGTCAGGGATTTCTAAAAGATTAAGGCATCTAAGGAATGTACTCTTACCAGATCCTGATGGTCCGATAACAACTACAACCTCACCTTTAGATACATGTTCATTTATACCTTTTAATACTTCTTTACCTCCAAAATTCTTATGGAGGTTCTTAACTTCTATCATTGCTGACATATTGCTCTACCTCTGTTCTGATTTTCTAAGACGTGCCTCAAGCACTCCAAGTAATACAATAAGAATCTTGATTATAATAAAGTAAATAACTGCTGTTCCAAGTAATGGCATATAAGCAAGATATGTTGCTGACTTGATAAAGTCACCTGCCTTCTGGATATCTACAAGACCTACATAACCCACGATGGCAGTCTCTTTGATAAGTGTTATAAACTCATTACAAAGCGCAGGGAAAATATTCTTTACTGCCTGTGGAATGATGATATTTGTCATTGTCTGTTTCTGTGAAAGTCCCAGAGAACGTCCGGCTTCAGTCTGTCCTTTATCTATAGAAAGGATTCCCGCTCTGATTATCTCAGATACATAAGCACCTGAATTTATACCAAATGCTATTGATGCTATGAGCCATTTTGGCCAGTCAATCTTTGCAAATATTACAAAGTAAATGATCATAAGCTGAGTTACTGACGGTGTACCTCTTATGATATCTGTATATACCTTACCTAAGATCCTTAACCCCTTTTTCTTTGAAAGATTACAAAGAGCGATCAAAAGACCTATGATAAGACCGATGATTACTGATACTAATGAAATAAGAATAGTGACCTTGATACCTTCTAAAAGCATAAGATATCTCTTATCCTCTATAAAACTTCTGGTGAAATCAACACATATTCCACTCCACCATGTTTTAAACCACGCTATGATTGCGCCCATAGATTAATTTATCTCCTTGTTACAAAAGTAATGTAGTTTTATTACCACGTTTTCAGATTCTACCACATAAAAATGCATTAATAAAGCATATTATGCATAAAAAGTCGAAAAGGTTACATTTTTATAAACATTTTATGCATATATGCATGTATTAATGCATAATCAATAATCAACTGAATATAACATAAGCCCCTGAGGCATGGCCGTATGTCCCGCTTTTTTTCTATCTTTCGCAGCAAGTATGCTTTCCATATCCCCTTCTTCTATCTTTCCAAGACCAATATCCAGAAGGGTTCCTGTCATTATCCTAACCATATTCTGAAGAAATCCATTTCCATGATATATAAATCTTATATAACCATCTTTTTCCTCTATATCAATGGAATATATTCTCCTAATAGTAGATTTCTTCATATGAGAATTACCGCAAAAAGATTTAAAATCGTGCTCTCCCTTAAGAAATGCAGCAGCTCTTCTCATCTTTTCAATATCAGGTTTAGCATATAAGATATTTACATACTTTCTGTCAAAAATGGGTTTTGATTCTCCTGCATAGCAGGTATATATATATGTTTTCCCTTTTGCATTAAACCTGCTGTGAAAATTATCATCCATTAAATATATCTCATCTATTGCTATATCATCCGGAAGATATTTATTCATATAGTCCTTTATCTCTGAAAGACTAATCTCAGTATCAATTATGAAGTTAGCGGCCATTGCTCTTGCTGATACTCCCGCATCTGTTCTGCCAGCCCCTATGACCGTAGGTATCTTAAAATCTATCCCGTTTATCCTCTGGTCATCAAAACTTCCTGTTATATCATTTAAAGACTCTTTGGCTATAAAAGACTCATCCTTATATTTCTCTTTTATAAGCATGCGATATAATACATTTTCCAGCTTGCCCTGAATTGTAAGAGTCTTATTCTTTTGATGTTCCCAGCCAAAAAACCTTGTCCCGTCATAGGAAAGGATTATCTTAATATTTTTCTTCATATTTCTTCTTTTTCTTTAACTTTGTCAAACAAATAATAGTTACTACCGTTATCCCCAACAGTGCTCCCGAAGAGTCTATAAGTACATCTGTAAGTCTTCCTGCTCTTCCCGGAACAAAGGTCTGATGAAATTCATCCGTCCCTGCATAAATTGCTGTAATAACGAAACTGATAAATCCACTTATCAAAATGTTTCTTTTATCTTTACTTTCTTTCTTTGGATAAAGTGTTCCCAGCACAAAGAGTCCCAGAATCATATATTCTGTAAAATGCGCTGTTTTTCTTACTGGATGATCTATCTTTTTGGCATATTCATACTGTTCCTTATCGCTAAGTTCATCAAATTCCGGAACAAATATATGTCCGATGAACATTCCTACCCCTACCGAGTCCTCCTCTGACTCATTAGAATCCCTTGATGAATATCCGAATATTACCCCCATCGTAAGTAATGTTAAAA
Organism: Lachnospiraceae bacterium UBA3772; assembly: GCA_002371025.1. Classification (GTDB taxonomy): domain Bacteria; phylum Bacillota; class Clostridia; order Lachnospirales; family Lachnospiraceae; genus Eubacterium_Q. The sequence continues at coordinate 35,493 of DFFQ01000181.1, forward strand.
TAAAAAATATAATTTGTCTTTTCATAGCTACATATTTTATTATGTATATATATCAAAGTCAAAATCTAAATTTAATTAGGAGATATTATATGGCAGAACAACTTTATACCATTCCTGTTAATGACGCTTTTCTTTCAGACTGCGAGTGTCCTCTATGCCTTCTTTATAAGGATCTCGAAGAAAATGCCATTGAATTCACTATGGGACCAAGTTATATGGAAGACGATAATAGAGAAATTACCGACCGTCTCGGTTTCTGTCCAGACCATATAAAAATGATGTACCAGAGAAAGAACCGTCTTGGTCTTGCTTTAATGATGAATACTCATATGAATAAAGTAATAAAGGATCTAAAGACTATCTCTTCCAAAGATAAACCAAAGAAAAAACCTCTTATTGGAAAGAAGATGCAAAACCCAGTAACTGATTATATAAACAATCTAGAATCCACCTGTTTTGTATGTCAAAGGATAAAACCGGTATTTGAAAGATATATAGATACCATTTTTCATATGTATAAAAAAGATCCTGAATTTAAGGAAAAGTTTAAAAAAGTAAAAGGGTTCTGTACTTATCACTATGGACTTCTTTATGATAACGCCTTATCTTATCTTTCTCAAAATGAGATAAATGAATTTATCCCTTTATTAAATGAAGTATATTTTAATGGAATGGACAGAGTTAACGGCGATGTGTCCTGGTTCATAGATAAATATGATTATAGAAATCAGAATGCCCCATGGAAGAATTCCAAGGATGCTCTACCTCGTGGAATAATCAAGATCGACCATACTATAATTGAAGAAGAAAATAACTAAAAAACTCGTCACTGTTATTTTCCCATATCGTGGGTTGAGAATAAACAGTGACGAGTTTTTACTTACTATTCTACATAACTAGATAACCTTATATTCCTTTAACATCTTTAGATTATCTTCTTTTCTTTGCTGAAGGATTTTCATACCTTCGTTATATTGTTCTTCATCAGCTTGGAATTTTTGTCTTCTTATTTTTAAATTCTCCTCAAACTCATACAGATCTTTCCTAGAATCTTCCTTCCAATATTCATCCTCTATAAGCTCAGCATCCAATTTCATGCACATAATAATATTATCAATATTTACTGATTCATCATTAATTACATAATAAAGCCCTTCTTCATCTGAAAAACTGTCGGATAAAAGGTCGGAAAACGTCACCGTAAATCCTCCATTATGTTTCATAAAGAATTCTAAAGTACTCTCCATATCTGTATACTTATCAAGCTGTTCAATAATAAATTTAGCCTCAATTAAAGACTTTTCCAATGCATTTTGCATTGTCTCTTCAGTATACTCAAAATCATAAAATTTACGTTTTTTTATAAAAATACGATAATAGTGATCTTTTAATTCCTCCATAGTTGTATTACATATCAAACAATATGAATTACTATCTGGGGTAACATTAAACCGTATTCTTTTTCGATATATCGAAGCAATTCCACAATTTAATTCAAAGCTCTTGTATCCAGGAGTGTTAGTTCTTGATCCTCTATAAGTTATTATATGAACTATCTCCCCATTCACAAGTCTTGCAAAATAAGGTTGAGGTCCTTTGACCTTTTTAAATCCATAAGGTTCAAGCTTTTCTTTATAGAATTTTACAAATTCACTTTTAAAAGACTTTGCCATAAATATTCCTTTCTTCGTTTACTCAGCCACTTCTAAGCTTGGACTATTTCCATCATCTGATAATTTTATTATATATTTTTTACCATCATTAAACTGAATAGTATAATTTCTATTCTCTTCTGATACAAAATAGCCTGATATAATTAATGTTTTATTATCGCCATAGCTTATAGAAAGATCGTTCCAGTTGTGTCTTTCAAGTGTAACTGAATCAGAATAATCTGATATTATATTTATCCTGTTGTTACCTGAATTATCAGATATTGTATCACATCCTTCTGATACTATGTAAGAATCATCTCCGGCACCGCCTTCAAGATAATCATCTCCAGAATCTCCAAATAAGGTATCGTTTCCTCCAGCTGAAAGAATTCGGTCATTACCTTCTCCTCCATACAAAGTATCTTCTGCATTGGTACCATTAATATTATCATCGCCAGAATTTCCAAACAATGTTATTGAATTATTGTCAAAACCGGTCATATATTCTGAATATGATAATCCATTTACCTTTCTCAAAGGACTTGTCTTAGATGTTGCATAGAATATAGTACCATTCATAGAAATAGTATAATGTCTGTTGCTCTCATTTACGTAAAATCCTTCTAATACTATTTTATCAACATTATCATCATATAATCCATTTTCACCACTGCCATCTAATACAATAGTAAGATCATTCCAATTTGTTCTATATGCCACAATATTAGAAATGTTATAACCCATTATCTCAATATGATTTTCTCCAGAATTATCAGAAATAGTATCACTTCCATCACCTGAATGATAAATATATGTATCATTGCCATTTCCGCCTGATAGATAGTCTTTATTCTTTCCTCCGGACAGGCTGTCATCTCCATCATTTCCTATAATTCTATTGGCTCCATCACCTCCAATAAGTGTATCAGCACTGTTGCTGCCATTAAGCTGATCATCTCCGGAACTTGAGACAAGTGTCATTCCATCATCATATATTGAAGGACTATATTCTGTATTTTGTAAGTCACAAACTGTTCTTAGGATGCTTTCTTTGTCAGTTGCCTTTTGTACCAAACCATCTTCAAAAATAAACTTAAATCCACGTGCTTCTTCATTTATACAATAATTCTTTATGATAAGAGAATCTCCTGAATTTTCGCCAGTAAGATATATCTTTAAATCATTCCAGTTATCTCTTACAGCCTTTATTTTATCAGATTTGATTCCATCCCCAAAGATTATTGTATTTCTTCCTTCTAAATCATATATCCTGTTATTACATCCATTAAGATTTATATAATAGATGTCATCTCCTGCTCCTCCATCTATAAAATTATCTCCTGCTGATAGAACAAGTATATCATCTCCATTTCCAGCATTGATATAGTCATTTCCGGCACCTCCTATGATCATATCATTTCCGTCATCACCAAATAACTGATCATTTCCAGCACCGCCATAAATCACATCATCACCTTCGTTACCAAGGACTCTATCTGTATCTTCGCCACTGAATATATAATCATTCAGATTGCCGCATACTATATAATCATAGTTATCCCCGGATGAGATTATCTTTTTATCAGCTAAAGAGAATATGGCATCTGAATTTTCTGAACCTATAACAAAAACTTCAGCATCTTTTACATTACATGGAGCTTTACATTCTTCTACAGCATCTGTAGCAGATGAAATATCGTCTGATAATCCGGCATCAGTTTGACTTGATACTTCTTTATTTTCTTCCTGCTCTTCAAGTCTTTCCCATGAAAGATTTGACGCATTTTCTGACACATAATCTTTAATTAGATACTGCCTGCCTTCAATTTCAATAAAGAAATTTTCATTTTTAGATGCAGCTCCTGTAAGAATACAGATGTCATTATCTGAAAGCTGAATAATATAATCATCACAATTCTTTAGAAGTGAAATATCTGTTATTTCTTTTACATTTTCCAGTTTTACAACTGTTTTTCCCTCTAAATCATCAATTATATCGATTCCTGATTCTGCTTTAAATATATATGTGTCATCACCTGTTCCACCAAACAGAAAATCATCACCTTCTCCGCCATCAATGATATCTTCTCCATCACCAGCAAAAAAATAATCTGAACCTGTCTCACCAAGGATCACATCATTTCCTTCTCCACCATAGATAGTGTCATTTGATGCACCAGCCGAGATATTATCATTTCCTTCGTTACCATATATGATATCTTTTCCGTCACTGCCTATAACTATATCATCGCCGGAAAAAGCATTAATTATCGTATCATCAACTACTGCCCTTAATTTATCAGTCGAATCCGTTCCATAAATATGTCTGAATGGACTCATTTCATCCTTACAGTGCATAGTTGCATCACTAAAAACTAAAGTGTAATCTGAGTATATTTCATCTTTTGTAAAAGCTATTAATGTAACAGTACTGTTTATATCTTTTATATAAATTGTTGCGTTATTCGTGCCTGTGCCATTAACAAAAACATCCTTTGATGAAATTCCTTCAAATGTAATCGTATTACTTCCTGCATTATCATAAATACGATCATTGCCTGTAGATTTATTTACTATATATTTGTCATTACCTTCTGCACCTGCAAGATAGTCATCTCCTGCATCACCAGATATCGTATCATCACCTGATCCACCATAAATAGTATCTTTTCCTGAACCACCATATAAAATATCATCATAAGCTTCCCCAAAGATATAATTATCCATCCCATCTCCAGTGATACGGTCTGTTGAATCTGTTCCTATATATACGCCGGAATCATTAGTCATTTCAGTAATATCACGTGTCTTTTCAATACTGTGATAACAATCATAAAAATCCTGATAATACTTTGTACCATTAATCCTATCGTATGATTTAAGATACATTCCAAGATCATAAATAATTCCATTTACATTCTGACCACTTTTAATTCTTTGATCAATCAGGAAATCAAGGCCGGCAACATTAAGACTTTTATTTCCATCATTATCACATTCTATAATTAGTTTTTTATATACACAAAAAGAATCATATTCATTTAAAATATTATAGTAATAATCTTCTATCTCAAGATAAATATTTTTTAGAATTCCTGCAGCATTCGAGTTAGGACATGTTCCTCCAACACCAACAAATTCTCTTCCCATAAATTGTTCTATTACATGAAGATCTCTGGCGTCTATATTTCCTCCTCTACTACCAACAGCAATATCTTCAGAATCTGTTAAGAAATATAAGATTTTCTTCGTATAATATCTCTTTAATACTATGTCATCTGCGCTTATGAAAGAATTTACATACTCTAACAATCTGTCGCTTTCATCTTTCTCAATAGCATCATCTAAACTTAATACATTTCCAGAAGTTACTTTATCATTGTTAGTTGTTTCTGCTGAATTAACAGGAAACCAGAATTCTCCAATAGTTGTCTCTGAATCATCCTCAAACTTTACACTTCCATATTCAGCCATCATGGTGCCTGAATTTTCATCAACGATACTATCTTCAAACTTTTCTAATGATATTTCTTTAATACCATGTTCTGATAATTTACTAAGTTCTTCCTTTTCAGAAATACCGTTATGGTTTTCATCTATCCATATTAATAATTCATCAAATTTGGAATCATTAATATCTATAACCTTATCACCATTACTATCCAGCTCCTCTAAAGCTTCAAAACCGGATGAAGACGTTCTTCCATTATAAAGAATAACCTTATCTCCAAATAATTCCCCACCATTATCTATTTTTCCATTTTTATTTCTATCTAATGCAAGGAATCCGTCCTTTTCTCCAATCCAGGCTGTTTTTTCTGCAAACCCGTTTCTATCCAGATCAAAATTAACCCCTTCTAATAGAGATTTTAATTCGATTCCATCATTACCTAAATCTATAATAAGCGGATCTCTTGGGGGTTGGGCCTTACCCGCTTTTTCATAATCGCTATTTTCATCCTGAATACCTTTAATTAAATCATTTATAGCTTCTTCATCTTCCCCTGAAATTGCTTCAATTAATTCTGCATATTGATCATCAGGTAAAAATAATTCAAGAACTGTATCATAATCATCCAGATAGCCATTTATTTCATTTATTTCCTGCTGAGTCAAATCATTTTCAGCAGCAAATACCTTTGAATTAGAGAATGCACCTACTCCTATCAGTCCTCCGACTCCAATTGCTATGCCTCGTTTGGCAAACTGCTTACCCATATTAATTAAAAAAGCCTGCGACTCCGCACGCATTGTTGTTATTACATCAGATTCTGATGAACTATATGGTAAACATGCAAGTGTATTAGCAATTATTATAAACGCCTCTAATCTTCTTTCATCAACAGTTACAACCTGAGTTTGTTTTTTTCTTTCTCTTACTAAAACTTCATCAGCTGCTAAAGCTTTTGCTTTTGCTTTCTCTTTCTTTTTATTTTTATTGCCTATTCTGGTAAAACGATAAAAAATAATACCACATCCATTAAAACCACTTTTATAAGTGACTTGATATGTTACTCCCGTAGATGTCGTAACTTCCAGATTTCCACTTTTTATTCCAGCAGAGTCCCCTAATTTATACTTATTATTTGCTTTCACATATTTTTTAACCTGATTTACTGCACCTTCTGATAATGGCCAATATCCATTGCTTGCAGGTTTAATATCCCAGATTTTAATTAACTCATTTTTTTTACTATAAATGTCTGCCCTTCCATCTTTACCGTATCTTCCCGCATTTGGAATTTTCAACTCATTAGGTTCCACATTATTATTATTTATCCGAATATCTTTTTCGACTTCATAATGAAAAAAACCTGGCCAACCTATTCCATCTTTATAAGCTATTGCCCAATCTTGCGGAGTATTTGGAGGCAGATCCGTAAATACTACGTTCTCTAACGAGTCACCATCTTTTTTCGCTGTATCATTTTCATCTTTGATATAGCCTTCTCGTTCTAATTCATCCATGAATCCATCTAAACCAGCATCATCCTCCGCAGATACTGTCCTTAAGGTATAGCAAAAAGAATTGCTAAGGATCATAAACATAATAAGAACGATTGAAATTAACCTGTAAAACAATCTTTTTTTCTTCATTATTGTTCTCCCAACATTATTTATTAAATTTTCCATATACTGAGTAAAACTTTTGAAAAGAATAATAAAAGAATATTTATAAACCTTACACCTATGATTTGTTTTTAAATCATATATCTCCCCTAATTCTCTGTCATACCCATTTCTACATTTCCCCATTTATAGAATCCATAACATTATATATATATATATATATTTAATGTCAATATAATTTTATACTAATTAATAATTGTTTTTTATAATTTCATAACAAGTTATTTATAACAAAAACCTGCTAAGAAAAGTCAAGCGTAAATTACTTTTCCAAGCAGGTTTTTCTTTTTGCCCTGTTCTTATTATTTTTGTGCACACTAAAAAGGCTGACTTTCATCAGCCAATAATAAGCTGTATTTTCTACTTTTTTATGCTTTGTAAACTTCGCTTACACGAGCATAGTAAATTCTCAGGAACTTATTCAGTCCTGCTATCTTAGCCTGGCGTTTCGATTTTCCTTCGGCTTCTTTCTTCAGAATAAACCGGTATACCGCATCATCCTCCGGAGCTTTGTGTGTTTTTAAGACTCTCATGGTCTCATAACCAATCTTACGCAGCACCTTTGAGCCACGTTTACTTATCTTTCGATTGGTACCCACAAATTGGCCGGATTCATATGGCGGTGCATCTATACCTGCAAATGCAATCAGTGCCTTACCACTATGAAATCTTCTTATATCGCCTATCTCCGCAATCAGTTTAGGAGCCAAGACATCGCCAACGCCTCCCATCGCTCGTACAGTTTCATATTCAGGAAGTGTCTTTGCTAGTTCTTTCATTCGTGTTATTATCTTCAGTAAGGTACTGTCGATTTCTCGAAGTACCCTTACCGCTTCCAATACCAGCATTTTGGTCGATGGGGTATTGGCAGGCAATGTCGAGATACCATCAGATGCAAGGTCATATAGCTCAGCTGCTTTTGATCGGTTCTGGTGGTATTTCTTTTCCGCCGCCCAAGAAACATAATCCTCAATAAACTCATCCTTTGTCATCGCAGTTATGTTATCAAAATGCCAGTATCTTTCTACAAAATCACTTAACTTGTCCTTCCCGCTACTTTCATTCCAACTACGAAACATCTTCTTTACTCCTGGCATTGTATAATCCAACATATGCGTTAATTCAAGCAGTGCCTTTACGTGAAGCTCCATGTAATGGCAATACTGTCTTCCCAAGAGTTTTAGCTCGGAATACACGGCATCACTTCCTTGATGGTTTTCCAAGCGATACCAGTTATCAATTCCATAATTCGCGATAGTGATTGAATCCTGCTTATCGGTCTTTACCCTTCTAAGCCCTCTGGATGCATACTCTTTCATTTCAAAAGGATTGATCACAGCCACAAAAAAGTTCTGATCCTGAAGTGATGACAACATTGGCAAATGATATATGCCGGTCGCCTCCATAACTATACGTATTTCTCCGTCCAGCCGTTGAATCATTTGAATCAGATTCTTCAGCTCACTCTCTGTGTGCCTTACCTCAAATGGGCTTGCGACAATCTCCCCATAAGGTTTCAATATGCACACTGTACTCTTTCCCTTTGAAACATCAATACCTACGCTGATCATACATAACCTCCTGTACTTGAATTAGTAATTGTTTACCACCCACACTTATTACCATTCATTTTAGTTGGTTACACGGGAGCTTATCCCTACCTGCTTAAGCGAATACTTATAATAAGGGGTTGGTTGACTGTTTTTGTTGCGGATGTAATAATCCAAAAAGCGCCTCGCCATACCAATTACTTCCCTTATTATAAAAAAATAAGTGCAGATGTCAGAGTTAATTACTCTCTAACAACTACACTTTTATGGTACTAAAAATGCAGCGATACAAGAAAAGCGGAACGTTTCTTTAAAGAGCGTGGGATTAAATTTCAGTTTGTTGATATGAAAGAAAAAGGAATGAGCAAGGGAGAATTTAATTCTGTAGCTCAGGCTAACGGTGGTATCGACAATATGATAGATACTAACTCAAAAGATAAGGATACACTTCTTATGATCCAATATATAGCAGAGGAAGATAAGTTAGAAAAAATATTAGAAAATCCTCAGGTGATAAAAACTCCTGTAGTAAGAAATGGTAAACAGTCAACCATTGGTTATCAGCCGGAAGTCTGGAAAAAGTGGAATTAGAATTTTAAGTTTATTTTAAGTTTTTAGCATTATAAATTATCTTGTAACAGGATAATAACACGTTACGAAATAAAGTAGGGTGGTGAAAATGATGAGAAAAACAAAAAATAAGGTTTTTAGTATTGGCCTTTCGTTATGTTTAGTAATGGCCACGGCCTTTGGATGTGGCAAGTCAGATAAAAGCGTAACTGAGATAAAAGGTAATACTGATAGCAGTGCAAATACTGTTAGTACCGAGAAAAACAGTACATCTGATAGTTCCTCTGATGATTTGGATAGTAAGGCAGAGTATGAAGATAAGTTATTTGATACGTCTTATGTCCATAAGGTAAATATTGATATCTCTGAAGAAGATTGGGCAGATCTTTTAGCTAATCCATTAAATAAAACAAAATATGAAGTTAATATTACTATAGACGGTGAGATTATAGAGGATGTTTCATTTGCAACAAAAGGAAATACCAGTCTTTCTTCTATTGCATCGGATGAAGACTCGGATAGATATAGTTTTAAAGTGAATTTTGGAAAGTATGTTGATGGTCAGACCTATTATGGATTAGACAAACTAAATCTTAATAATATCTATGCTGATGCCACATATATGAAGGATTATCTTTCATATGAATTATTTAGTAAGGTGGGAGTCGATTCACCTCTTACAAGCTATATATGGCTTACTATTAATGGAGAAGACTACGGACTTTATCTTGCCATTGAAGATATAAGTGACGGTTATCTTGAAAGAACTGATAAAGAAGATGGCGCTTTGTATAAACCAGAGACCAGTATGCTGGCCAATATGGACAAGGCTGGCGGAAAGGGTGACGGAAACATGCCCCAAATGCCAGATGGAAACAACTTCCCAGGCGGTGGAGAAATGCCAGATGGAAACAACTTCCCAGGCGGTGGAGAAATGCCAGACATGAATAATTTTCCAGGCGGGGAAAATATGCCAGATGGAAACAACTTTCCAGGTGGAGGAGATATGCCAGATGGTGGTGCGCCTGATATGAAAGATTTTTCAGGAGATGGAAATAATTTCCCAGGTGGTGGAAATATGCCAGGCGGCGGTTTCGGAAATTCAAATGGCGCAGATTTAAAATACACAGATGATGATGTAGAAAGTTATAGTGACATTTTTGATAATGCTGAAAATGATGTAACGGATGAGGATAATGCTCAGGTTATCAGTGCATTAAAGAAGTTATCAGAAGGAGATATTGAAGGCAGTATTGATACAGATGAAGTTATAAGATATTTTGTAGCTCATAATTTTGTACTTAATTATGACAGTTACACAGGAAATATGCTTCATAATTATTATCTCTACGAAGAGGATGGAAAACTTTCGATGCTTCCTTGGGATTATAATTTAGCCTTCGGTGGTTTTGGCGGAGGCCAAGGAGGAGGAATGCCTGACAGAAATGGCGAAGGAAGAGATGACGAAAATGGAAATGATAATAAGAAGACTGAAGCAGTAAGCGATGCTACAAGTCTTATCAATACAGGTATTGATTCACCTTTATCAGGGGCCACAGAAGAGTCAAGACCAATGTGGTCATGGATAGTTTCAAATGATGAATATAAAGAAAAATACCATGAAATATATAACCAGCTTCTCACTGATTATTTTGAATCAGGAGAGTTTGATAAAGAGATAGATGCTTTATATGAAATGCTTCTTCCATATGTTGAGAAGGATCCAACAGCTTTTTATTCAGTTGATGAATTTAAGCAGGCTTATAGCACATTAAAAGAATTCTGCAATTTAAGAGCCAGCAGTATCAGAGCGCAGCTTGATGGAGAATTATCTACTGTTACCAGCAGCCAGGAGGAAAGTAAAAAGATAGATGCATCAAGTATCAATGTAAATGTAATGGGATCACAGGGAAAAGATAAGCAGAGATAGGGAAATATAAGAAAATATAAGAAAATATAAGAAAAGTACCGGTCACCAAAGAATGATATTTGGTGACCGATTTTTTATTTTTAAATTAGGTATTGACATAATACCTAATCGGTGTATAATAAGATTATACTTAAGTATTAAGTCAATACTTAAAAGGAGGAGGAAAATGAAGAAAGTAGTAAATAAGGATGGGCTTACAGAAGAAGAATTTTTAAAACAGTATGATCCAGGGGATTATAACAGACCTTCTGTTACAGCAGATATACTTATCCTTGGAATGAATGAAGATTATTCTTCTCTTAAGTTACTTCTTATAAAGAGGGGAAATCATCCATTTCTTGGTTCCTGGGCTTTGCCTGGAGGATTTGTAGAGGAAAATGAAACAGCCCACAAGGCAGCCAAAAGAGAACTTGAAGAAGAGACAGGACTTACAGGTATTTATCTTGACCAGATCTATACTTTTTCCAAACCAAAGAGAGATCCAAGAACCTGGGTAATAACAATTGCATATCTTGCCCTTGTTCCAAATCTTGCAGAGGTTGAAGGAAGAGATGATGCTGATGACTGTGCCTGGTTTGATCTGAAATTCACAGATAACGCTATAGAACTTTATAACGAAGAAAGAGATGTGCAGATTGTTTATGATCTTCGTAAGGAAACCTTTAAGAATGGGGCCATAAGATATGAAAATTTCATTCCAAGCCTTGTAAGTGAAGAAAGACTTGCCTTTGATCATGTGGAGATACTTATTGAAGCAATAAAAAAATTAAGAGAACAGATTAATTATAATAACCAGGCATTTTGCCTTGTGGATGAAACATTTACTTTGCCGGAACTTCAGGCAGTATATGAAACGGTACTTGGAAGACCGCTGTATAAGAAAAGCTTTAGAGACATGATAAGCGGTCGTGTAGAAGAAACCGGAAATGATAAAACCTCTAAAACAAAGAGTGGAAGAAAGTGTAAAGAATATAGACTTAAGGAGGAATAGAATATGAAGAAAGTATTAGTTGTAATTGATATGCAGAAGGATTTTATCACAGATGCATTAAGAAATGAGGATGCAATAAAGATCGTACCATATGTTAAGAAAAAAATAGATGAAGCTAAAGAAAATGGTGATACTATCATTTATACAAGAGATACTCATGGTGAGGATTATATGGAAACTGAGGAAGGAAAGAATCTTCCGGTTAAACATTGTATAAAGGGAAGTGACGGATGGCAGATAATACCTGAACTTGAGGCCCAAAAGAATGCCGCAAAGATCATTGATAAGGAAACATTTGGTTCAAAAGACTTAGCAGATTACTTTAGAGAAAATGCAGATGATATAGATGAAGTAGAATTTATCGGAGTATGCACAGATATCTGTGTTATCTCAAATGTACTTCTTACAAAGGCTATGATACCAAATAAGAAGATCATAGTTGATGCAAAAGGATGTGCTGGTGTTACAAAGGAATCACATGATACAGCACTTGCTGCTATGAAGGCTTGTCACATAAAGATCCTTGATTAAGAAGGGAAGAAGAATATGAAAAAAGTTGGAATCGTATTTGGATGCTTTATTCCTCTTCATGAGGGGCATGTAAAAAGTATGATATGTCCTGCATTAGAACAAAATGATGAGATAATCCTTGGAGTATGTGGATATGATGAGGATAGAGGTAAGACATTTTTACCTTTCAGAAAAAGAATTGAACTGATGCAAAAAAAGTATAAGAAGAATAAAAAAGTTACTATTTCTGTTGTTGATGACAGGAAGATAGGACTTACAGGTACATTTTCAGAAGAAGCTTGGCGTATTTGGTCTAATGAATTATTTAAAAACGCAGGCTATAATGAAAATGAGGAAGATATTACTTATACATGGTATACTGGGGAAGACAGCTACATAGAAAAACTGGGGAAGATATTCCCACATCATAAATTTAAAAAACTGGATAGGGGAAAGATAAATATCTCTGGTACGGAGATAAGAAATGATCCTAAAAAATATGTAGATGTTATAGATAAAACATTTAGAGATTATCTTAAAGAGCAAAAACTAATATAAATTGGAGGAAGTTGCGTTATGAAATTACCACAGATAATTAAGAGTTTATTGGAGACAGATTTATATAAATTCAGTATGGGAATGACAATCTATCATCAGTTCCCTTCATATACAACTACATGGACGTTTAAATGCAGAAATAAAGATGTTCATTTTACAAAGGAAATGGTTGAAGAAATAAGAGAACAGATCAAGGCTTATTGTGATCTTCATTTTAAAGAAGATGAGCTGGATTATTTAAGAACCATCAAATGGTTAAAGCCTGACTATATTGATTTCTTAAGATTGTGGCATCCTAGATATGAGGATTTTGAGATCACAGAAGATGCAGAATGCGGACTTGCCATTGATGCAAGAGGAACATGGCTTAATTCTTCTATGTACGAGATCCCTACTCTTGCTATAGTAAATGAAGTATATTTTAAAATGGCTTATGATTATGATGAATTATTGGAGTCATTTAAGGAAAGACTGGATGCTAAGGTAAAGAGGATCTATGATAATTCAATCTATCTTGGAACATTTTCAGAATTTGGACTCCGCCGCAGATTATCTGCAGAAGCACAGGAACTTGCAGTTCAGAAACTTGTGGAAGTATCTGAAAGATCAAGTTCAAACTTCATCGGAACATCTAATGTTTATCTTGCAAGAAAGTATAACCTTCTTCCTGTTGGTACAATGGCTCATGAATATATCATGTGCGTAGGACAGGGTGAAAATAAGCATAATGCTGCATATTCAAACTGGTATGCACTTAATGCCTGGATAAAGGAATATTCAGTACTTAATGGTATCGCACTTACTGATACCATCACAACAGATGTATTCTTAAAGGATTTCCAGCTTACATTTGCAACCATGTTCAATGGTGTGCGTCATGACTCAGGTGACCCATATGAATGGGGCGAGAAGATGATAAAGCATTATGAAAGTCTTGGAATTGATCCAAAGACAAAGACACTTCTTTTCTCAGACAGTCTGGATTTTGACAGAGCATCTAAATTGTTCTATCACTTCAATAGCAGGATCAAGGTAGCCTTTGGTATAGGAACTTATATTTCAAATGATACAAAGGTTCCAGCTCTTAATATTGTTATGAAGACAACAGAATGTAATGGACATCCTGTGGCAAAGATTTCTGACACTCCGGGTAAGGGGATGTGTAAAGATGCAGAATATGTTGATTATCTTAACCGTACTCTTAAATGGAGAATGGATCATGAATAAATTTAAAGGAGAGATAAAAAATGCTTAATTTTAATGTAGAAGAAGTAGTTGAAAAAGATATTAAGTTTTTAAGAGATTTTTTCAATGGATTTTCTGAAAAGTCAGTGGCAGTTATTGGAATTTCTGGTGGTAAGGATTCGACAGTTGCAGCGGCAATGCTGGCAAAGGCTCTGGGTAAAGAAAGAGTTATCGGTGTTATGATGCCTAATGGAGTTCAGGCAGATATTGAAGATTCAAAACAGGTTTGCGAATTTGTAGGTATAAGACATACTACAGTAAATATTGAAGCTATGTTTAAGGCAGCTCGTGATACATTTGAAGCTGATGAGAATGTAAGATTAACTCCACAGCTTTTAACAAACTTGGCACCACGTCTCAGAATGACTACTCTTTATGCAGTAGCTCAGGGACAGGAGGTTCCAGCTTTTGTTATAAATACATGCAATCGTTCTGAAGACTATGTTGGATATTCAACAAAGTATGGAGATGCTGCAGGTGATGTATCAGTATTACAGGACCTTCTTGTTACAGAAGTAAGAGCAATAGGAGATTATTTAGGACTTCCAGAAAGTCTGGTTCATAAGACACCAAGTGATGGACTCTGTGGAAAGACAGATGAAGACAATCTTGGATTTACATATGCGCAGCTTGATGAATATATAATGTGGATTGATGAGGGAATGAAGGGTGAATGTCCTATCAGTGCTGAACTTAAAGAGATCATTGATAGAAAGCATACAGCAAATCTTCACAAATTAAAAACAATTCCTTCATTTGCAAGAAATAATTAAATAAGTTATCATCATAGGTGAAATGGTAAATAAATACTGGCGGCGAAAGCCGCCAGTTTCATTTATAAAGAAGGGGATAAGACAGTGTTAAAAAGGGGATTATTAAGAATTATTTCAGGAATACTGATTCTTAGTTTGGTAGGATGCAGTGTGGAGAAGCTAAGCAATGGGGTAAATAACGGTGAGACCACAGGAAATATTAGCGGTGATACAGCTGGAAATGAATCAGATTATGAAGTAAAGGAAGAAGAAAAGATGATAGAAAAAGATAAACCAGTACCATTTTCATATGTACCTAATCAAAGAGAAGACGGGGATGAAAGAGAAATAGTATGCTGGGGAGACAGCATGACAGAAGGATATGGTTCAACAGACGGAGAAGTTGAAAGAGATGGAGTTGTTTATGATATATCAGGCCTTTCTTATCCTGAAATGCTGGCGGCACTTACAGGTCTTCATACTTTTAATTTTGGAGTGAGCGGTGCTAATTCCCTTGAAATCTGTATGATGCAGGGAGCTTATCCTATGAATACAGAGAATATGGAAAAGATAACAGCAGATGGAAGAAGCAGTAGAATAAGACCTTCAGTTGTAAAAGAAGGCAAAGATCATCCGGGAGATATTCTTATTCTTGAAATTGGAAGCAATGGAGGCTGGGATGATGATTATCAGGTTCTGATAGATCAGTACAGAGCGATGGTAGAACATTCAGGCTGTGAGAATTATATTATAGTTGGTGATACGGATGATATGGGTAATTCTGCTTCGACAAAAGTAGTTGCGGAAGAAGATGCTTCATATAGCGAGGAGACCGGATATAAGGCGATTTATGAGACTTCCTGGGACAAGGCTTTAGAAGAAGCGTTTGGAGAACACTTTATCAATATGAGAGCATATATATTACAAAATGGCATGGAAATGTGTCATCTCATACCGTCTGATGAAGAGGAATATCAGCTTTCTGCAGGTATGATTCCGGATCAGTTAAGAAGTGACTGGACTCATTTTACGTGTTATGGATATTATGTTCAGGCAGTTGGTATTTATGAAAAAGGAATTGAGCTGGGATATTGGGAATAGGCTTAATTACGCGGTGTAATTTGGAAACGTTATCAGATTAAATTGGTTCATGAATTTGATAAGAGTTTCATAAAAGTGATATAGTTTTTTACTTCGATTTAGTAATTTTAGGATTGAGGGTAGAGCACCAATTTTATTAAATCGGAGGAAACATGAATAAGATAAGAATATTAGATTCAAATGGTACATTTCAGCTGGATAATGCAGAGGATTATAATTATCTCTTTTTTCCTATTGCCAGTTGTTGTGGCCTTAAAGGAGCTATAACTCCAAATCTTGGAGGGGATTCTAAATTATCTCAGGAATCTTTCCTTCTTGAACCTGTAAGTGTTGAAAATCTTCATAATAATAGAAGCACAAGAAACGTATGGTGCCTTACAGATGGGAAGAAACCCTGGTCCCTTACAGGTAATTCTGCAGAGGCTGAAAATGACAGATTTACTGAGGATCAGGAAGAGAGTTCTGTTACAGCCGGATTCTTATGGCATAAAATAAATAGAAAAAGAAAAGACCATTCATTATCTTCAGAGATAACATCATTTGTTCCATGGAATGAAAATGTAGAGATAATGATTATAAAAATATCTAATGAAACAAACGAAGCTATGGATATAAGGCTTGTAAGCGCAACTCCAATTTATGGAAGAAGCGCTGATAATATAAGAGATCATAGAAATGTTACCTCCATGCTTCATCGTATAAAAACCGTGGATAACGGTGTCATTGTAAAACCAACCATGTCTTTTGATGAAAGAGGACATGGCATAAATCATATGGTTTATTATGCATTTGGAACTGATGAAAATGGTAATAAGCCTGAAGGTTTTATCCCAACAGTTGAAAAATTCATAGGAGAAGGCGGTACATTTACACATCCTAAGTCAATCTATAGAGATTTAGACAGTGTAATGGTGGAAAGTCAGGCTGCATTTGAGGGTAGAGAAGCCAGCGGAGTTATTTGTTTTAAGAAAGCTCAAATTCCTCCACATGGTTCACTGAATTATGTGGTTATGATGGGTATTGCTGAGGATACAGAAGACTTAGATCTTATTATAAAAAAATACGGAAGTTATGATAAAGCTAAGGCTTCGTTGGATGAGACAAAGGAATACTGGAAGCAAAGGGCAAATGTGGACTTTAATACGGGGAATTTAGAATATGATAATTTCCTTAAATGGGTAAGTTTTCAGCCATTCCTTAGAGCAATATATGGCTGCAGCTTCCTTCCTTATCATGATTACGGCCGTGGCGGAAGAGGATGGAGAGATTTATGGCAGGACTGTCTTTCTTTACTTATAATGGATCCAAGGGATGTCAGATCGAATCTTCTTAATAATATTAAAGGCGTAAGAATCGATGGAACCAATGCTACCATAATAGGTACAAAGCCTGGAGAATTTATTGCAGATAGAAATGGAATTCAAAGAGTATGGATGGATCACGGTGTATGGCCATTTAAGACAATTCTTTTCTATATAAACCAGACTGGTGATAGTGATATTCTGTGGGAAATGGCGCCATATTTTAAAGATGCAGCTGCTCTCAGGGCTGAAGGTGTTGATGAATTCTGGAATATAGATCAGGGATTAAATCTTTTAGATAAGAG
>DFFQ01000219.1 GCA_002371025.1 Lachnospiraceae bacterium UBA3772
AACTTGTAACCCACTGATAATCAATCGGAAGAAAAGTCGGTGTACAATTAGCAAGGAAAAAGCTTGCAAGTATCAGAAGTATTCCTTATCTTTGCCCCCGATATCAATAACTGACCAAAACCGATTGCCAATGTATATGCAGACTTCGACATATCAGCAGGTGAACCACTATTATCCTTATGGTGGTGTGATGGGCGAAAGCACAGGCGGTGATATTCAAAAGTATAAGTACAACGGCAAACGTCTGGAACGCAATCACGGTTTGGACTGGTATGACTATGGTAAGAAAATCCAGAAAAATAAATCGGAGAAGAAAATGATGGCTCGTTGTTTTATATTAGTATTTATGTTTGTGGTGACTGCTTTATGTCATGCGCAAAACAATATGGATGGTTTATATGATAATTTGTCATATACGGATGGTGTATGTTATAAAGAAATAGAAGTAACGTATCAATCAATTGGAAGAAGCCCTCTTAATGGACAGTTTGGGAGAGGTATGTCTGAGATAATGAAAAAGAAAGACATCCCCCAATCTTCTATGTATTTCATTTATAATAATAAGCCATATTACATAAACCTGAGTAATGATTTCCCTCTGCGTGATTATGAAGAGGGAGAAAGAATTGTACTCCAAATCGTTTTTTATGAGAATGTGAAACAGCCTTATGACTATATTTACCCATATTCAATCATTATTAAGGAAAAATTGCGGTGATAAAAAATGTGAAGATCATGGGGACAGTTTTTTGAATGAATAAGAGCCGCTTATTCCGTATTACCTAACGGTGACTTCTTTATGCCAATAAAATAAATAGATGATGATTAAAATAAAAAACTATCTTGCTTGCCTTCTATCCTTGGTAATGACAAATTGCTCAACAATGATGACATTAGATAAAGGAACTCATCATTACGTGTATTATCAAAGTGAGCATTATACTTTCATTTTAGACAAAAACGATGTTTTTGAACTCTTAAGAAACGATAATAGTTGGTATCATGGTTCATATACAAAGCAAGATATAGAAATGTATCTACAACAGATATCTGCAAAAGATAGTTTTGTAGTTAGAGAATTCCCTGTCGTTCCACCAATGTATGAGAATTATCAGGGGTATATCGAAATCCATGATCTGGTTGCTCATTGTATAAAACCGTTGTTTAAAAAGAAAAGAGTTGTTGTTTATAATAATTATACAAAAAAGTTAGAAGATAAATATTTTGTTATAGAAAAGAGATGGTATGTAAAAATAGCAGGAGAAGAATTTCAGTCTTTTGAAGTTCGTTTATTAAAGAATGGCAATAAAGTCTATTATGAGTAAGATAATTGGAGGGACAGATTGATTGAACGAATAAAATGAAGAGAAGCAATATAAGACTACGCCATATCATTCTTTACGCCTTGCTGCCTTTGTTCACTGCTCCCGTTTCCGGTCAGGAGACGGCGGGCAGCGACCTCGTGTCGCGGACGAGAAAATCGGGGACGGTTCTGAATGATCCAATTTTAGATATAATTATTTTGAATTATTGATATGAAGATGTATCTTTGCGCTGTTAACAACATAGTAGCTTACGGCGGCAACCGGCTGACGGGCGTGACGGAGGCGGCTGCTGACTATGATGCCACGGGCACGTTCGAGTACAAGGGAGCCAACGGCTCCGAGTACCTGTACGACAGCAACGGCTCGCTGATTGCCGACAGGAGCCGACGAGCACAGGGGGGACAGACCCCATGTGAGCCTAATTGTGCAGACATTGTAAAAGACATTTTTGAAAAAGGAACAGATGTTGATTTACAAATGGGAATAAGCCCAAGGCCAAATGATAATTTTGATAATATCTGTGATAATAAGGACGATATTCAAGTAAACCTATATAATAAAATGATCAATGAAAAGAAATAATATGAATAAAACTGCTCTGATTATGTTGTTATTTGTTATAATTGTTTTTCTTGTCTTTATTATATATAAGTATTTATTCTTATATGGAAGTGGGGTGATTGAAGGAAGAACAATCGATAAAGAATATCAACGAGTTCAAATGAGAAATTATTACATGACAGGGCATTTAATTGAAGTATCCAATAATAACATTAAAATACAATTAGATACATTAATACCTCTCAAAGCATCTTTCCCTCATGAATATATTCCTCCGTATCAAATTATTGTAAATAAGAGAGAGTCTTTCCTCCTAATAAATACAGATAGAATAATAATAAATGGAGCAGCGAATGGTATGTTTTTTAGGAAAGAAATAGGAACAGATAGTTTTTACATAGGAAAGGATAAGTACCCTTTGTTTGACAAGTGAATCATTTTTAATAATTTATTGACATTACTTCAGTGTATATTAGGAAGAAACAAATATGAAACGACTATTTATTATAACAATACTTGCCCTTGCATTTATGCAAGTCAATGCCCAGCACACGGCAGGAACACACCTGCCAAGGGCAAACGATGATATAGAAGAGTTTCACGAGTTGATACATGGACAGGGATATGACTATCATCAGATAGAGGAGTTGGTAATTGAATATTTTGGCAAATAGGATGGATAATATATTTTTGAGTGATTTAAGGCAAA
The DNA here is from genome assembly GCA_002371025.1 of Lachnospiraceae bacterium UBA3772. Taxonomy (GTDB): domain Bacteria; phylum Bacillota; class Clostridia; order Lachnospirales; family Lachnospiraceae; genus Eubacterium_Q. The sequence goes on from DFFQ01000219.1 coordinate 2,596, forward strand.
TAATTGGAACGACTATAACCTATAGTAGAGCAGGTGGCGGGGTAGGAAGTATCTTGCTCATAAAATTCTCTAATAATAATCGACTATGGATTTGGCGATATTGGGAGTTGTTAAAAAATAACCAGATTATAGCTACAGAAGAAGATGACAATACTGCTATGATAGGAAAAATTGCTATTGCAGCTGTTCAATTGGAGAATAAAAGTGTAGAAGACATCTCTATAAATAATTATAATATTCATATTACTTTTTCTAATGGCTATAGTTTATTTGTATATGCTACAAGGGATTTAACCAATGATTTACCTAATTGGAAGTATTCTATTCCATCAAAAAATTTAGTATATGAAATAACGTCTAATTTAAATGTTGAGCAAAAACAGTGGAGCAAAAAACAAAGAAAATTGGGAGCTATATAAAACTTAGACTCAGGAATCAAAAGGACGCCGCCCTCTTTTTCTCTCCCTCCCAGCCCCGCAACGCTAAAATTTCCGCAGAAACCGCAGGAATGTCGGGAAAAAAGTGTATCTTTGCAC
>DFFQ01000200.1 GCA_002371025.1 Lachnospiraceae bacterium UBA3772
CGCCAGCCAATAACTATATTTTTGGGGGATGGCGGCCGGCACCGGGTGCCAGCCAAATATCTATGGGGGGGGAAGGTATTTATAGCTCATCAGACTGGGTAACTGGTCTTTGAAGAGCTATCTCTAGATTGCCATTTTTTGTTCTAAGTTCATCCACCATTTCTTTTACAGATGTACCTCTGCTAAGGAGAACTCTATATCTGAGTTTATATAAGCTGCCCATATTAGCAGTCTTTACTTCTTCAAGTTCATACGAAATAAGATATTTACTTAAAATCTCATCAAATTTTCCTTCAAAATCAAGACCTTCAGGTACCTGAATCTTAAGGATACGTTCTTCCTTCTTCATGCTTCCAAAATCAGCCACAGTAAGGATCATCATTATTACAGATATACCAACCGCTGCTATTACAGCCATTACAATATATCCCATACCTGTTGCAAGACCTACAGCCATTACAAGGAATATTGCAGATATTTCCTGCCCTTTACCGGCTGCAGATCTGAATCTTACCAGGCTGAAGGCTCCAGCCACAGCAACACCAGCGCCTATATTTCCATTTACCATCATTATAACTATCTGTACTATTGCAGGAAGGACTACGAGACTTATAAGGAAACTCTTTGAGCACTGATTATTGATCCTATATATAAAAGCAACAAAGAAACCACAAAGTATTGATGTAAGTGATGCTATAAGCATCTGCTCTCCGGTTAACGATGTTGTTGTAAAGATTGTTCCAAAAATACTAAGCATAGCAGGCACCTCCTCTATTTAATCTCTCTCTTCTTTCACTATAAATAAAACTTTTTTCTTTTTCATATTCTTTTACCATCGCTTCTTCTCTTTCTATTCCTATCATTTCCAGATAACCTCTTCCATATTTTGAAAAAGATGTAGGAAATATACCTAATTCACTAAACATTTTAGATAGCTCAATTGGAAATGCATTTCCAATCTTTACTTCCATCAGATACTGTCCTTTCTCTAATATTTCCTTTCCATAATTTCCTTTCTTTAAGGAAAGATCCTTAGTTCTCCAGGTTATATCCTTATCGAAGGTTATTCGAAGTTTTGGATCTTCCACTCCTGCCATGGCAATCCTTTTATAACAGATTGCCATCTTAGGAGCTATTCCCGGATACATTTCTAAGAAGCTGTCTATTTCACGTCGAATCTGGGATTTATCTAAAAGCGCCTCTTTTTCTCCATTTAAGTAATCCACTGCTGTCTTATATGGCGCTGATATTCTTCTTTTATAAACAATTCCATCATACTTCTTCTTTATCTCTATGAAGCTGATACTGTCCTTTGATGCTGTACCATAGCTTCTTAATCTGAGTTTTTCTTTATAGAATGGTTTATCTAAAGAGGTCTGTATCAGATTAAAATTTTCTGTGTCATAATATATGTTTAAAATATCTGTTTCTCCATATCCATCAACTTCAGCATATCCTTTCAGCAGTTTTCTTAAGGCTTTATACTGTTCATGGGAAAGGAGATATTTTACTTCTTTTCTTTTAAATACATCCTGAAAATCACCCATTCAAATCACCCTTTCTGTTCTTGATGGACTTACTATATAATTTCAAACTTAAAAAAAACTTAAAAAAAAAGTCAAATGACAGAGTTTTTTATTAACAACTCTGTCACTTGACTTTTTATAGATTTTCTTTATTAATTTAAGCTTCTGCTTTTTTCAAATGTTTCTCATCATAATTATAAATGGCTTTTAATATTATAGGTGTAATGATAGAGCTTGTTATTATAAGAAGAATAACCGCTGTAAAGAATTTGCTCTCCATCATTCCTACTTTAAGTCCGCGCTGTGCAACAATAAGAGCAACTTCTCCTCTTGTCATCATACCTACGCCAATCTTTAAAGCATCTGAATTCTTATATTTAAGAACTTTTGATATTAATCCACATCCGATAATCTTTGTGACAAGTCCAACACAAACGAAACATGCCGCAAATATGAGAACTGTGGTATCTATCTCCTTAAGATTAGTCTGTAAACCGATACTTGCAAAGAATACCGGTCCAAAGATCATATATGAATTTATATCCATCTTTCTTTCAATATAAGATGAATCATCAAGAGAACTAAGTATAACACCAGCACAATAAGCACCTGTGATATCTGCTACTCCAAAATATTTATCCGCAACATATGAAAGTGCAAATGCCATTGCAAGCCCAAGGATCGGGATTCGTCTTGTATGTGGATATCTCTGATCAAGCTGTTTCATGATAAGGAACACACCATATCCCACTACAGCAGCAAGCATAAAGAAGAGTACTGTCTTAACAGCTACCATACCAAGATTACTTGATGGGTCTTTCAGACTTATAACACCTGTAAGTACAAGGATACCAATTACATCATCTATAATTGCTGCACTCATGATGGTAGTACCAACTTCTGTTGATATCTTGCCTAATTCACGAAGAGCCTGGACAGTTATACTAACTGATGTAGCAGTAAGTATGGTTCCGATAAAGACTGCATGAAGGAATTTTTCACTTCCAAATGGTGCAAATCCATAAAAACACATAAAAAGGATTGTTCCACCGATAAGTGGCACCACAACACCAAAGCAGGCTATAAGTGTAGCTTTGATCCCTGATTTTTTAAGCTGCTGAATATTTGTTCCAAGTCCAGCAGAAAACATAAGAAGAATAACACCTATTTCTGCCATACCTGAAAGAAATCCGTTACTTGATACAATACCCATAACTGAAGGGCCTATAAGAAGTCCTGCAATTATCTCTCCTGCTACCTGTGGCGCCTTACATCTTCTGGCTAATAGTCCAAAGGACTTAGTTGCTATGATAATAATGGCCAAATCTCTTAATATACTAAGCGTATCCATTATAAATCCTCCCGCTTTTATTAATAAAATACAACTTTATCTATAATAGATTTAAAAAGTCCTTTTGTAAAGCAAAAAAAACAGGCCTAATAATGAGTTTCCCCAATATTAGACCTGTGTTATTTACTTAATAAACTGGCACGCTTTAAGACCTGCAACTGCTCCATCTGAAACAGCTGTTGCAAGCTGACGCACCTCCTTAATTCTGCAGTCACCTGCTGTAAATATTCCCGGAGTCCTGGTTTTTAAATCTTCTGTAGCAATGATATAACCGGCTTCATTAATATCAGCCACATTTATAAAGCCCTTATTATCAGGCTCCTGACCTATTGCTATAAAAAGCCCCGAAATCTCTATTACTTTTTCTTCATCAGTCTTATTATTCTTAACTCTTATCCCTGAAAGTCTGTCTTCCCCAAGGATTTCTATAATATTAGAATTAAGGACGAATGAAACATTTTCCTTACTCTTTAGTAATTCAAGACTCGCCTTGTCTCCTCTGAATTCTTCACGTCTATGAATAACATAAACTTTACTGCAATAATTTGAGAGAAATAATGCATCTTCAATAGCTGTATTTCCACCGCCATTAACCGCAACATCCATCCCCTTAAAAAATGCTCCATCGCATGTAGCACAATAAGAAATTCCCTTTCCGGTAAATTCCTCTTCTTTATCAAGTAGAAGATGTCTGTTCTTTGCTCCTGTGGCGATTATAACAGCCTGTGCATCATAAGAAGCCCCTGACGCAGTATATACTGTTTTATATTCACCCTTATCCTCTATCTTATCAGCTTTTTCATATTTGATCTCTGCACCAAGGCCTGTAGCCTGTTCGTAAAGAGACATGGCAAAATCAAATCCACTGATCTTTTTAATTCCAGGATAATTTTCTATTTCCAATGTGTTTACTATCTGGCCGCCAAAGCTTCCTGCCTCAAGCAAAACAGCCTGTTTTCCAGATCTTTCCACATATATTGCAGCAGCCAGCCCTGCAGGGCCGGCTCCTATAATGATAACATCTATCATATTAGATTTACTTTTCCTCTACATTTGCAAGGATCTTATATAAAAGTTTATATAATGTCTCTGCCTCTCCTGCTTCAAGACCCATGCACTTACGCATTTCTTCAGGTACACCCTTCATTTTATCCTGAAGAGCTTTTCCCTTTTCAGTTAATTCGAGCACACGATTTCTTTCATCCATAAATGCTCTTTTTCTATTGATAAAACCTTTTTGTTCAAGCTTCTTTAATACTGGTGTAAGAGTACCTGAATCAAGGAATACTCTGTCTCCAAGATTTGTTACGTTAGTCTTATCCTCATCCCAGAGAACCATCATTACAATATACTGAGTATATGTAAGATCAAACTCTGAAAGCAGAGGTCTGTACTTTCTAACTATTTCTTTTGAACAAGCATAAAGTGGAAAGCATAACTGGTTTTCAATTTTTAAACAATCGTATTTACTCATAATAACTCCTCTAAAAATTTATTATCTTTTACTAAGATTTCAGAACATACAGTCTATAAGCATCAATTCAATTATTTAATAATTAAGCAGAAAGTCCCGTGTATAACTGATAATACTTACCTCGTTTAGCCAATAATTCATCATGTGTTCCTCTTTCTATTATTTTACCCTGTTCGAGTACCATAATACAATCAGAATTTTTAACTGTCGAAAGTCTGTGTGCAATAACGAACGTAGTTCTACCACTCATTAGTTTATCCATACCTTCCTGAACGATCTTTTCAGTACGGGTATCGATAGATGAAGTTGCTTCATCCAGGATCAAAGCAGGTGGATCTGCAACAGCCGCTCTTGCAATAGCCAGTAACTGCCTCTGCCCCTGACTCAGATTTCCTCCATCACTTGCTAATATTGTATCATATCCATCCGGCAATTGTCTTATAAAATCATCGGCGTTTGCAAGTTTTGCTGCTTCAATACATTCTTCATCTGTTGCATCCAGGCGTCCATACCTTATATTTTCCATAACTGACGTGGAAAAAAGATGTGTTTCCTGAAGCACAAGTCCGAGAGATTTTCTCAGATCTCCCTTTCTGATCTTATTAACATTTATGCCATCATATCTGATCTTTCCATCCTGAATGTCATAAAAACGGTTAATAAGATTTGTTATGGTTGTCTTTCCAGCTCCTGTAGATCCTACGAAAGCAATCTTTTGTCCTGGAGTTGCATGTAATGTTACATTGTGAAGTACTATCTTATTATCTACGTAACCAAAATCCACATCATCCATTACAATGTCGCCTTCAAGTTTCTTATAATCTACACTCTTATCTGCCTGATGTACATGTTTCCATGCCCAGACATTGGTTCTTTTTTCTGTTTCTTTAAGTTTTCCATCAGATGATTTTTCTGCATTTACAAGTGTAACATATCCTTCATCTGTTTCTTCCTCTTCATCCAGAAGCTTAAAGATTCTGTCTGCTCCGGCAAGAGCCATGATTATTGAATTAAGCTGCATTGAAACCTGATTTATCGGCATATTGAATCCTTTATTATATTGAAGGAAACTTGCGAGACTTCCAAGTGTAAGTCCTGATACGCCGGATATAGCAAGTGCCGCACCAACCACTGTACAGATAACATATGAAAGATTTCCCATCTGAGCTGTTGTTGGCATAAGCACATTTGCATACATATTAGCATTATATGCACTATCAAAAAGCTGATCATTTATCTCATCAAACTTTTCAATACTTTCATCTTCATGACAGAATACCTTAACTACCTTCTGTCCAGCCATCATTTCTTCGATATAACCGTTTGCACGCCCTATATCTTTTTGCTGTGCCATGAAATATTTTCCAGACTTACTGGATATCTTCTTTGTAACAAAAAGCATTCCAAATACCATAAGTAATGTCACAAGGGTAAGAGGAATATTAAGGATTATCATACAGACAAGTACACCAATGATATTAATGGTACTTGAGAACAGCTGTGGTATTGACTGGCTTACCATCTGTCTTAATGTATCAATATCATTTGTATACATTGACATAATATCACCATGCTGGTGAGAATCAAAGTACCTTATAGGAAGTCTCTCCATATGGGTAAACATGTCATTTCTAAGGTGCATCATAAATCCCTGAGTTACATATACCATGATCCTGCCATATGTAAATGTGGCAAGTACACCTACTGCATAAAATGCTGCAACGCTGATTATCTTGTTTCTAAGCATTGTGAAATCAGGATGCTCAGATTTTATCAGTGGCACTATGTAGTCATCAATAAGGGTCTGTATAAACATGGTTCCCTGCAGATTTGCAAGAACACTTATTATTATACAGATAAATACAATTATTAAATGAATCTTATAATATTTAAATAAATAACCTAGAAGGCGTTTAATAACTGCCTTAGGATCTGTCACCGGGCTTTTCATGCCTCTCGGTACTCTTCCTCCTGGTGCTGGCATTATTTATCACCTCCTACTTCATCAAAGTCTCCTCGTCCTTTTGTCTGTGACTCATAAACTTCTCTATAAATGTCATTATTTTTAAGCAATTCTTCATGAGTTCCAAATCCATTTACCTTGCCCTGATCCATTACGATTATACGATCGGCATCCTGAACTGAGGAAATTCTCTGAGCAATGATGATTTTTGTAGTCTTTGGAATGTCTTCCCTAAGGGCCTTTTTAATTTTGGCATCTGTTGCAGTATCAACAGCACTTGTGCTGTCATCAAGTATAAGAACAGCAGGTTTCTTAAGTAAAGCTCTTGCAATACAAAGTCTCTGCTTTTGTCCTCCAGATACGTTGGTTCCGCCCTGAGAAATAACTGTGTCATATCCTTCCGGCATTCTGTCGATGAATTCATCTGCACATGCAAGTCTGCAGGCCTTTTTTACTTCCTCTAAAGATGCATTTTTATCTCCCCATCTTAAGTTTTCTAAAATGGTTCCAGAGAATAACACATTCTTTTGAAGTACAACACTTACTTTATTTCTTAGAGTTGTAAGATCATAATCTTTTACATTAACTCCGCCAACAATTACTTCTCCCTGACTTACATCATAGAGTCGGCTGATAAGATTAACCAGACTGGTCTTTGAACTACCAGTTCCACCTATGATACCTATGGTTTCACCAGATTTTATTGATAAATTAATGTTATCTAAAACCGGCTTCTCAGCTTTATCATTATATCTGAATATAACATTATTAAATTCAATAGAACCATCCTTTACTTCCATAACCGGATTTTCAGGGTTTGTGATGGTTGGTTCCTCTTCCAAAACCTCGACAACACGTTTTGCTGATGCCTCACTCATTGTGATCATTATAAATACAATTGAAAGCATCATAAGACTCATAAGGATACTCATACAATATGTAAGAAGACTTGTAAGATTACCTGTTGTAAGTCCTCCCACATGTCCAAATTCTTTTACTATAAGATTTGCACCGGTCCAGCAGACAAGAAGCATACTTCCATATACTGTAAGCTGCATTAAAGGCATCATAAATGTTGTCATGCCTTCAGCCTTAACAAATATCTTATAAATATTCATGCTGGCTTTTGTAAACTTATTCTCTTCAAAGTCTTCTCTTACAAATCCCTTTACAACTCTTATGGCTGTAACATTTTCCTGTACCTTTTCATTTAATTCATCATATTTAGGAAAGGCCTGAACAAAGTATTTTGTTGCATTCTTTATTATAATAGCAATTCCTATTCCAAGGATTATAACTGCTACAAGATAGATTGCAGCAACCCTGGCTCTTATTATAAATGCAAATGTCATGGAAATCAGGAAACTTGCAGGTGCTCTTGTACACATTCGAAGTATCATCTGATATGCATTTTGAATATTGGTAACATCTGTTGTCATACGTGTTACAAGACTTGCGGATGATAACTTATCAATATTCGCAAATGAAAAGCTCTGTATTTTTCTATACATTGCTCTTCTTAAATTTCTGGCAAATCCGGCGGAAGCTTTTGCTCCTGTCTTACCACCCATGATACCAACCCATAGTCCGCCTCCGGCAAGTAAAAGCATGATAATCCCATAAATGATTATCTGCTTCATATCCGGAGATTCACTATTAATGATATCGATTATCATACCCATGATAAAAGGAATAAGTGTTTCAAATATTACCTCTCCTATCATGAATACAGGCGTAAGCAAAGATTCCCTCTTAAATTCGCCCAAATGTTTTGATAATGTTTTTATCATTTTGTTTCTCCTAGTTACATAAAGTGTCATACTAATATTATGTTGCATACTACATAAAATCAAGTGAAATTATGTTCACATTTACAAAAAAATTCTAATAAACTATAATTAGAGATAGTTTTTACGTACGGAGGAGACACAATGATTTCATTTAACGTTGGTATTATGGGTACCGGAAGTATCGCTCATAAAGTTGCTGATACATTAAAAAAGCTCGAGGGGTTTTCTATTGCAGCTGTTGCATCCCGCGACAAAGAAAAAGCTGATGAATTCGCAAAAGAATTTGAAATAGAAAAAAGTTATGGATCTTATGAAGAACTTACTAAAGATCCAGATATTGAACTCGTATATGTTGCGACAGTTAATTCAACTCATGCAGATTTAGCCAAGCTTTGTATAAATGCAAATAAACCTGTTCTTGTTGAAAAACCATTTTCTTTTAATGCCGCTACAGCAAAAGAAGTTTTTGATTTAGCTAAGGAAAAAAATGTATTCTGTGGAGAAGCTCTTTGGACACGCTTCATGCCTCAGTTATTTGTAACTCTTGATGGAATAAGAAAAGGCGTTATCGGTGATGTGAGATTTGTAAATGCATCATTCGGTTATAACGTAGGTCATAAGGAACGCATTCTCCAGCCAGAACTTGCCGGCGGTGCACTTCTTGACCTTGGATTATATCCATTTGCATTAACTCTTTCAACTCTGCCTATGCCACCAGTATCAATGCTGTCATCAAATGTTAAGTTTAATACTAACCTCGATGCCCAGGATACATTTGTCATCAATTACCCACAGGGTAGAACAGCAACAATCTTTATCTCAGCTATCAATCAGCTTTCAAACCGTATGACAATAAACGGTACAAAAGGATATGTTGAAATTGAAGGAATTAATTCAATTGATAAGGCTACTTTCTACAGTTCTAAGGGAGAAGTAATTCATGAGATCAACCCACCTGAAGGTCAGATAAGTGGTTATGAATATGAATTTCTTTCATCAAGAAAGGCTATCATCACTGGAAAGATTGAAAATATGGAGCATTCACATGCAGCAATACTTGCAAATCTTTCACTTTTTGATAATTTCAGAAAGTCATGGGGTATGTTCTATCCTCTTCCTGAAGAAGAAGCACTTAAAAACAGAGAAAACTAATTATAAATACTAATATGTCATAATAAAAATAACCGATGTGAATTATCACATCGGTTATTTTTTATCATACCATTACTGTATTAATTTAGCGCCTAATTCCTTGTACATATCCAATAATTCAATCTGTCCAGGTGCACTGCCGTCACCTACATAGGAAAATGTAAGGCAACTACCTGTTTTCCTTCCCATTACGCGTGTCTGTCTGCCAAGCTCATCCATTGAGATTATTGCAATAGGTTTCGTAACATTATTCTGTATCAATTTTCCCTTTGCTGCTCTTTCAGTAAGATCGATCATTCTCTCAACATCAATCTCATTTTTAGGTTTTACAGCTATCTTGAGGATATCTCCACCTAATTGCTCCATAGTCCACAGATATCTTTCCAATCTGCCATCATGTGGAGTTTCATCAAAGTTATGATAAGAAATAACTGTTGCCACACCTTTCTCATGGGCTCTTGCTGCAAGTCTTGCCACATTATAGTTTCCAGACATAAGTTCAATATCTATCATATCTATATTTCCGCTATTTATGGCATTTTCCTGAATATCAGTTATCATTCCTTCAGCTCTGTCATGACGTAATTCTCCGCCTTCTTCTTCACTTCTGTATGTGAAAAGAAGAAGCTTATCAGGGAAGATATCCCTGATTTCTTTTATCATCTTCTTTAAGCTGTAGCAACTTGTGACCTCATCATAGAAATCTGCTCTGAATTCAATCACTGATAACCTGATTGCTTCATCGCCGCTAAACTTCTTTGACAAAATATCTGATTCAGTTCTAATGAGCTGTGCCTGTCTTATGATTTCTTCCCTGTTGCGTCCCACAATAGGGACGCAGACCTTAGGGATATAATCTCCAAAACAGACATTTTTAATCATTATTTTTTCCATGATATGACCTGTTTGTTAATCCTTATTATTATTTAGTGTAAACTCTTATTTCTTCTTTGTAGGCTCAACTTTGATTACACATGTTTTATAATGTCCATCAGCACCCTGAAGAGATACAATGAATCTTCCTGATGTAGGAGCTCCCTTACAAGCAATAACTGAGTTAAACTGAGCAGTTTCACCCTTCTTTACCTGAGTCGCATATTTATAATCGAAATTAGTAAGATAATAGTACTCACCAATATTATTATCCTTATCAAGGAAGTCCCAGTTGCCAATGCTTACATAAACGCCATCCCAGTTGCCATTTTTATCTTCCCAGCTATCATTCTTTACTGTATAAGTTAAAACATATACAGCACCTGGATTTGGACACTCATCATCATTATACTCTGGATCTCTCTGGTCTACAGCTTCAAAACTGTCGACTGTTACAGTGTATCCTGCTCCAAGATCAAGAGGCTTACCTGGTTCAGCAATAAATTCTGCTCTTTCTTCGCTCTGAAGGAGAGATTGTATTTCATTTGAATTATCTTCTGTTGCAGGTTCTGTTGTTTTTTCTGTATTTTTTTCTGTTGTAGGCTCTTCTTTGTCTTTATCCTTCTTGTCATCTTTACCATAGTCATTGCCATAATCTGCAGAACCGTACATTTCTCCAAATAATGGGTTGTCTGAGATACTCATGATCCAATCAGTAATATTATCCTCATTGTCCATGATGAACTCTTCAAGGTCATCTACAGATGCTTCAAAGATATTAAGTACCTTAGCGCTTGAATCTACTTCAATTGGCTTTGTATCTGCTGAAAGGACACCCATTCCGAACTTGCATCCGAAGCTTGCCTTAACATCATCTACTTCAACTGTCACATCAGTTAAATCAACTAAGAAAGATTTTCCTTTATCAACTTCAACAGTACCATTAACAGACATTGTCATTACTTCTTCATCAATAGCTACAATCTTACCTGAACCAGTAATTGTACCCTCTTTAGTATTATATGTCTGATCATATTCAGCCTTTACTTCTCCAGTTTCTGGAATATTAACGCTGAACTTACCAAATGTATTGATACCGTCTTTAACTTTGTTGCTGCCGTATGAAATATTACCTGTTACTTTATATCCTGTTGCAGATACTTCATAATCAATATCTGTAGCTGAAAGTATATCGTCAGTACCTGTATGCTTCACATCAATTTTAATCTTAACGATAGATACCTTAGTGTTGATAACATATTCAGCAACAACACCCTTATATGTATAAACTTCAATATCTAAATCGTCTGTGATAAGCTGCTTAATCTGTCCCTTAGTTTCATCAATGATTTCCTGAATATCTTCTGGACTTGTTCCAGCCTGAGCAAGTGCTGCTGCAAATGCTTCCTGCTTCATAAGATCAGCATACTCATCAAGACCATCAGAAATGATCTCTTCAATTACTTCTTCAGGAACAGTAGCAATAAATTTCTGACATGTTACTTTCTTTCCATCAAGGTCTCTCTTCTTAAATCCCTTGAATTTTACCTTTGATTCACTCCAGATCTTATCTGAGAATTCCTTAGCCTTCTTATCAACTTCTGCACTAAGATCCTTAGAATCACCTCCAAAGACATCAATGTCAAAGTCCTGAACTCCTTCAATCTTCTGACCTGATTCCTTAGCAATAGCTGAATTGTTATATTTGCTTATAACATTTTTATTATCAAATGCTAAATAACCTTTGACTACATCTTTAAATGTAAGATATGTCATATTTTCGTCTGCAAGAACTAAAAGATCACCAAGTGTCTTATTATCGCTTACAAATTCAAGATCTGCAGAGAACTTCTTATTCTGTCTGTCAAGAATACATGTTGAATCAAATCCGGAATTATAGAAATTTGTATCATCAATCTCTTTAAATGTAAGACCAAATCTTGCCATTCCACCATTCTTAAGCATCTCTTTTGAGATCTTATCAGCCCCAAGTGCTTCATTTAATGGTGATGCTGAAACCTGTCTGTTTACATTTGCTGTAGCTTCAACTGCTTTTCTTAATCTCTTCTTTGGAGAGAATACTGTTAAAAGAAGCACTGCTGCAACAACTACTAAAGCTGCTATTACACCAAGTATGCTAAAGAGTGTAACCTTTGCCTTCTTTGACATCTTCTTCTTAGGAGCCTTAGCTGGTTCCTGAGGAATTGGATTAAAAGGACTTGTATACTGCTGCTGACTTGGATCCTGATACTGATTTGACTGTGGATTAAATGCATTTGGATCCTGATA
>DFFQ01000197.1 GCA_002371025.1 Lachnospiraceae bacterium UBA3772
TAACTGGCTTTTCTGATAGTTTAATTAAAATAATAAATCCTATAATTTCAGAAATAGATTCTTTAATAGCTACTTCTGATGAAGGAAAAATCAGAAAAGATGGTATTAAGACTGTGATCATTGGTAAACCAAATGCTGGTAAATCATCTCTTTTAAATGCGCTCACAGGTGATGAAAGAGCTATAGTTACTGATATAGCCGGTACTACTAGAGATATCATTGAAGAAACTGTCAGACTTGGTGATATAATTTTGCATCTTATTGATACTGCTGGTATTAGAAACACTGAGGATATTATTGAAAAAATTGGTGTGGATAAAGCAAAAGCAATGGTTAATGATGCAGAGCTTGTACTCTATATACTCGATTCAACTTCTGAAATTGATGATGAGGATAAAGAGATAATAAGTCTTTGTAGAAATAAGAAGACTATAGTACTACTTAATAAAGATGACTTAAGTAGTGATATTAAAATTTCAGAACATATTGTTCGTACTCTTTTTTCGGAGGCAGAAAATGAATCAGTGCCCATTATCAAAACTTCAATGTTAAAGGGAAATGGTATTGAAGATTTAAAGTCAGCAGTTACCGATTTGTTTTTAAATGGACAGCTTGTTCCAAAGCAGGAGCTGTATATTACTAATTTAAGGCACAAGAATCTTCTTCAAAAAACTCTGAATAGTTTAAAACTTGTAATTGATAGTATTGAAAAAGGGTTGTCTGAAGATTTTTATACAGTTGATCTTAATGATGCCTATGTAAGTTTAGGCGAAATAATAGGTGAAGAAGTTGGAGATGATCTTGTAGAGGAAATTTTCTCCAAGTTCTGTATGGGAAAATAAATTATGTTAGATATTAGAGAAAAATATGATGTTGCCGTAATAGGTGCTGGCCATGCTGGATGTGAAGCAGCTCTTGCTTGTGCCAGGTTAGGACTTGAAACTATTATATTTACAATGAGTGCTGACAATATAGCATTCATGCCATGTAATCCCCATATTGGTGGGTCTTCCAAGGGACATCTTGTTAGAGAGATAGATGCTCTTGGCGGAGAGATGGGAAAAGTTATTGATAAAACTTTTTTACAATCCAAGATGCTCAATACTTCCAAAGGACCAGCTGTTCATTCACTTAGATGTCAGGCTGATAAGATGGAATATTCCAAAGAAATGAAAAGAGTTTTGGAGCATCAGGAACATCTTACAATTAAGCAGGCTGAAGTTTCTGAAATTATAGTAGAAGATTATAAGGTAGATAATTCTGAGGAAGAGTATAGCAAGAAGATTGTCGGAATCAAGATTTTTTCTGGCATTATTTATGATGTTAAATCAGTTATTCTTTGTACTGGAACTTATCTTAAAAGCCGATGTCTTACAGGTGAAGCTATTACATACAGTGGTCCTAATGGTTTACAGCCTTCGAATCTTTTATCCCAGTCTCTTATAAATGCTGGTATTGAGCTTCGAAGATTTAAGACAGGTACACCTGCTCGTATGGATGGCAATTCTATTGATTTTTCAAAAATGTCGGAGCAGTTTGGTGACACACCTGTCATTCCTTTTTCTTTTGACACTGATCCAGAAGATGTTCAAAGACCTCAGGTATCTTGTTGGTTGACATATACTAATGAAAAAACACATGAAATAATACGAAATAACATAGATAGATCACCTATATATGCTGGTATTATTGAAGGCATTGGTCCTAGATATTGCCCTTCTATTGAGGATAAAGTTGTTAAATTCCCTGATCATGAAAGACATCAGGTCTTTGTAGAACCTGAAGGTACATATACCAATGAAATGTATATTGATGGAATGAGTTCTTCTCTTCCTGAAGATGTACAGATTGCAATGTATAGAACTGTTCCTGGTTTGGAAAATTGTAAGATTGTTAAGAGTGCGTATGCAATTGAATATGACTGTCTTTGTCCAGGTCAATTAAATCCTACTTTAGAGATAAAAAATATCCATGGATTATTTAGTGCAGGCCAGTTTAATGGAAGTAGTGGTTATGAAGAAGCTGCTGCGCAAGGTCTTTATGCCGGTATTAATGCTTCTATGCAGATTCTTGGTAAGCCTTACCTTTCTATTGATCGATCAGAAGGTTATATTGGAGTTCTTGTTGATGATCTTGTAACAAAAGAAAACTTGGAGCCATATAGAATGATGACTTCCAGAGCAGAGTATCGTCTTTTGTTAAGACAGGATAATGCTGACATCAGACTTAGAAAGAAAGGTCATGATGTTGGTCTTATTAGTGATGAAAAATACAATAAACTTATCAATAAAATAGATAGCATAAATTTGGAAGTTGAAAGATTAAAGAAAACTTCCGTTGGTGCTAATGCTACTATTCAGAAATTTATGGAGGAGAGCGGTAGCACACCATTAAAGACTGCGACTTCTCTTGCAGAACTTTTATGTAGACCAGAGTTTTCATATGAAAAATTGGCCCCTATCGATTCTGATAGACCTTCATTAACTAAAGATATTATTGAACAGGTTGAGATAACTATTAGATATGAAGGATACATTAATAGGCAGGAAAGACAAGTTGAACAATTTAAAAAACTTGAAAAAAGATTAATTCCTGCTGATATAGATTATGATGATGTCTCTAGTTTAAGACTTGAAGCTAGACAAAAATTAAAGAAATTTAGACCAGCTAATATAGGACAGGCTTCAAGAATAGGTGGAGTTAATCCTGCTGATGTATCTGTTTTATTAATATATCTAGATACTTTGAATAGAGGAAATAATGATGAGAGATAAATATGCAAGTATGATTGCTGATTTGAATACTTTTGGTGTTGAGATTAGTGATAAACAACTTCAACAGTTCAATACATATTATGAATTACTTGTAAAATGGAATGAAGTTATGAATCTGACTGCCATTACAGACTTTGAAGATGTATGTAAATTACATTTCGTCGATAGTATTTCAGCATGTCAGTTTTTTGATTTTTCTTCAGATGATTATTCACTCATAGATATTGGAACTGGTGCTGGCTTTCCAGGTATTCCTCTTAAGATAGTTTTTCCAAATCTTAGGATCACTTTATTTGATTCTTTAAATAAAAGATTAAATTTCCTAAATGAAGTTATTGATAAACTTGATCTTAATGATCAAGGATCTATAGTTACTCTTCATGGTAGAGCAGAAGATTTTGCTTCAACTAAAAAAGATTCATTGAGAGAGACTTTTGATATTGCCGTTTCTCGTGCAGTAGCTAATATGTCAACTCTATGTGAATATTGTCTTCCTTATGTGAAGGTAGGAGGAAATTTTATAGCTTTTAAAAGTGAGAAAGCTTCTGAGGAGTTAGGTAAGGCTAAAGGTGCTATTCATTTACTTGGTGGTAAGCTTTCAAGTTCTAATGAATTTATTCTTCCGGATTCTGACTATAGTAGAACAATATGTATTGTAAATAAAGTAGAACCTACCTCAAAAAAATATCCACGTAAAGCTGGTGTTCCATCAAAAAGTCCGCTTTAATATATCTTGTGTTTAACTTTTATTTGTTATTAAATGTTTCACGTGAAACATTAATATTTTAATTTGTTTATTATACAAAAAATTGTTTCACGTGAAACATTGAAACACAAAATCTAGTATAAATAACTGTGAAACATTAATCCGTGCAAGTAATTGTGTAATTAAGTCAGAAAATTATTCATACTAGATGTAGTTATTCAAAATAGTAAATGCTAAAAATAACTTATTTCGAATTATTTTTTTAGGATAAAAGAGAAAAATAAGTAAGTTTTATAAAATGTATCAACCGCAAAAACTAATTTGTGATAAAATCATATTAGTGTTTAAATTGTGGAGGAGAAATGGGTAGAGTAATAGCGATAGCAAACCAAAAGGGAGGAGTCGGTAAAACAACGACTTCTATTAATTTGTCTGCAGCTCTGGCAGAAAAAGGAAAAAGAGTCTTAGTAATTGATACAGATCCACAGGGAAATACAACAAGCGGATTTGGCCTTGATAAGAATGAGTTAGAAAATACTATCTATGAGTTAATGATTGGAGAGTGTGATACAGAGGAAGCTATCCATAAAGAAATCTTTGAGAGAATAGATATTATTCCATCTAATGTAAATCTAGCAGCAGTAGAAATTGAGCTAATCGATGCTGATCAAAAAGAATATATCTTAAGAGAAGCAATCAGTAAAGTTAAAGGTAACTACGATTTTATTGTTATAGATTGTCCGCCTTCACTCAGCATGCTGACAATTAATGCTATGACTACAGCTAATACTGTATTAGTACCAATTCAATGTGAGTATTATGCTCTGGAAGGACTTAGTCAGTTAGTACATACAGTAAATCTTGTAAAAGAAAGACTGAATCCAGAACTTGAAATGGAAGGCGTTGTCTTCACAATGTTTGATTCAAGAACAAACCTTTCTCTTCAGGTAGTAGAAAATGTTAAGGAGCATATACAGGAAAATGTGTATAAGACAATAATTCCAAGAAACATAAGATTAGCAGAAGCTCCAAGCTATGGCCTACCTATAAATATATATGAGCCAAAGTCTGCAGGTGCAGAAGCTTATAGACTCCTAGCTGATGAAGTAGTAGAGAGAAAGTTTTGATTGGGATGAGTAATATCATTTAAAAGATTAATGTTGGAGGAGACAATGGCAGTTAAAAATGCAAAAAGAGGTCTCGGGAAGGGCCTTGACACCTTAATTCCTACGAAGGTAAGTACAACAAAGGAAGTAAAAATTGAAGAAAAACATATTGAAGGCCAGATAGTTAATCTGAGTACTACAAAAATAGAACCAAATAAGAACCAGCCAAGAAGAACTTTTGATGAGGATGCTCTTTTAGAGTTGGCTGATTCAATCAAGCAGCATGGAATGATAAATCCACTTATTGTAACACCAAGAAAAAATGGTGGTTACATGATAGTAGCCGGAGAGAGAAGATGGCGTGCTGCAAAAAAATTAGAGTTAAAAGAAGTACCTGTAATAATCAAAGATCTTTCAGATGAAGAGATCGCTGAGCTATCAATCATTGATAACTTACAGAGAGAAGATATCAATTCTATCGATGAGGCATTTGCATTTAAGCAGCTTATTGATGCGTATTCATATACCCAGGATCAGTTAGCTGCTATAGTTTCAAAAAGTAGAGTATATGTAACAAATTCTCTTAGATTATTGAAATTATGTAGCAGAGTTCAGGAAATGGTAATTCAGGAACTGATATCTACAGGCCATGCAAGAGCACTTATCTCAATAGAAGATCCCAAGGAACAGGCAGAGATAGCTCAAAAAGTATTTGATGAAAACTTAAGCGTTAGAGAAACAGAAAAGCTTGTTAAGGGATTAGGAAAAACTTCCAAGAAAAAAGTAGCTAAGACTAATCCAAGCATTGAGGCTGTATATAGTGATGTTGCAGAAAAATGTAAACAGGCCCTTGGAACAAAGGTAGAGATTTCATCTAAAGGTGATGGAGTTGGTCTTATTCAGATTGAGTTTTATAACAATGATGATCTAGAAAAAATCATTGGAAGAATATGTAAAGAAAACTAAATACATAGTCGGGGGACAATAATGGAAAGCAATATATTCAGTGCATTAGGAATGGCAGGTTTAGATCCAGCGATATTATTCCTGGTGTTATTAGTTCTTTTGATCGGAGCATTTGTAATCATTATTCTTCAAGGGAAAAGACTTAAGAATCTGGAAAGAAAGTATTCCAAGTTCATGCAGGGAAAAGAAGCGGAATCTTTGGAAGAAGAAATTGTGGGTCTGTTCCATGACAACAGAATGATCAGAAGTGAAAACGAAAAAAATAGGAAAGACATTATAAATATAAATAAAAGGCTTAATAATTCTTTCCAGAAAATTGGATTAGAGAAATATGATGCATTTAGCCAGAATGGTGGTAAACTAAGTTTTGCGCTTTGCATGCTGGATGAAAATGATAATGGATTTCTTTTAAATTCAGTTCACAATTCAGATGGAATGAACTATTCTTATTCAAAAGAAATAAAAGCAGGAATATCTGATGTAGAATTAAGCAAAGATGAAAAAAGAGCATTAGATAAAGCATTAGAAAGTACAAACAGATAATACAATAACAAATGATATTTTTAAAATAAAGGTATCATCAAAAAGCTAGGTAAAGATATCAACTCTATAAGAATAAAAGGATATCTTCAAATAAATAATAACTTGGAGGAGATCAAGATGATCGACATTAAATTTTTACGTGAGAATCCAGATGTTGTAAGAGAAAACATCAAGAAAAAATTCCAGGATGAAAAGCTTCCTCTTGTAGATGAAGTTA
>DFFQ01000144.1 GCA_002371025.1 Lachnospiraceae bacterium UBA3772
AATATATCCGAGGCATATCTTATTCTATCCTATTAAAAATGTCAAAAAGAGAATTGTGAATCTTTTTTTTCTCTCTTATGTTGTGTAAACAAAAAATATTGGAGGGATTTTTAAGAATAAAGAAAAATTAACTTATTTTTAAGTGGAATATAAGAAAAAATAGTCAAAATGGGGTATTGATGCCAATATTACTTTAATGTATAATTCTTAACTGTATGCGTATACCATTTTGCAAATAATGGATCTATAAAGCTGGGAGAAATATAAAAGATCATGCAGTGACAAAGGCTTTAAATGCAGACATTTTCTGTGGAGACGTATCGAAGTGGTCATAACGGGGCTGACTCGAAATCAGTTTGCCGGTTCGCCGGCACGAGGGTTCGAATCCCTCCGTCTCCGCTTTCTATTAAATCAAAAAATTATTAAAGGGAGAGCTTTTATTATGTTCAAGATCGTAACAAAGAAAGCACTCAATCCAACAGTAACACTGATGGAAATTGAGGCACCACTTGTAGCTCGTAAAGCTGAACCAGGACAGTTCATTATCTTAAGAGCATCAGAAGATGGTGAGAGAATTCCTCTTACTATTGCTGGCTATGACAGAGAAAAGGGAACTGTAACAATTATCTTCCAGATAGTTGGTGGTTCTACAGAAATACTTAATTCTTTAAATGAGGGTGACTCAATCCCTGATTTTGTAGGTCCTCTTGGAAATAAAACAGAGACTGAAGGATTAAAGAAGGTTGCTGTTGTAGGCGGTGGCGTAGGTTGTGCAATTGCATATCCTGTTGCTAAGAAGCTTCATGACGAAGGATGCGAAGTAACATCAATCGTTGGTTTTAGAAATAAAGATCTTGTTATCCTTGAGGATGAATTCAAGGCAGCAAGTGATAACTATATTCTTATGACAGATGATGGATCAGCAGGTGAGAAGGGTGTTGTTACAGCTCCACTTGAGAAGCTTATTGCTGATGGAGAGCAGTTCGATGAAGTTATCGCTATCGGACCACTTATCATGATGAAGTTTGTAGTTGCTACTACAAAGAAATATAACGTTAAGACAGTTGTAAGCATGAACCCTATCATGGTTGATGGTACAGGTATGTGCGGTGGCTGCAGACTCACAGTTGGTGGAAAGACAAAGTTCGCATGCGTAGACGGTCCTGATTTTGACGGATTTGAAGTAGACTTTGACGAAGCAATGTCAAGAGGCGCAACATACAAGCCTTTCGAACAGAAAGCAAGAGAGGAAGCATGTAATCTTCTTAAGATGGAGGTAAAGTAAGATGCCAAATATGTCAATGACAAAGAATCCTATGCCATCACAGGATCCAGATGTTAGAAATAAGAATTTTAAAGAAGTTGCTCTTGGTTATACAGAGGAACAGGCAAAGGACGAAGCTGCAAGATGTCTTAACTGTAAGAACAAGCCTTGCGTATCAGGATGTCCTGTAGAAGTAAATATTCCTGCATTTATAGCTGAAGTTGCAGCAGGAAATTTTGAAGAAGCATATCAGATAATCTCACTTTCAAGTTCACTTCCAGCAGTATGCGGACGTGTATGTCCTCAGGAATCACAGTGTGAGAAGAACTGCGTTCGTGGTATCAAGGGTGAGCCTGTTGCCATTGGACGTCTTGAAAGATTCGTAGCTGACTATCATATGGCAAATGCAAAAGAGAAGGCTGAAAAGCCAGCTCCAAACGGTCATAAGGCAGCAGTTATCGGTTCAGGTCCTTCAGGACTTGCTTGTGCCGGTGATCTTGCAAAGAAGGGTTATGAAGTAACAATCTTCGAGGCACTTCACCTTGCGGGCGGCGTACTTGCTTATGGTATTCCAGAATTCAGACTTCCTAAGTCAATCGTTCAGAAGGAAATTGACGGACTTAAGGATTTAGGAGTTAAGATCGATACAAACGTTGTAATCGGTAAGACAATATCAATAGATGAACTTATGGATGAGTTCGGATTCGAAAGCGTATTCATCGGTTCAGGTGCAGGTCTTCCAAGATTTATGAATATTCCAGGTGAAAACCTTAATGGTGTATATTCAGCAAATGAATTCCTTACACGTATCAACCTTATGAAGGCTTATAAGGAAGATTCAAAGACACCTATCAAGCATCCAGAAAAGACAGTAGTTGTAGGCGGCGGAAATGTTGCTATGGATGCTGCAAGATGTGCTAAGCGTCTTGGTTCAGATGTTACTATCGTATATAGAAGAACACAAGCTGAACTTCCTGCAAGAGCAGAAGAAGTTGAGCATGCAATGGAAGAAGGAATCAAGTTTGCATTCCTTAATAATCCGGTTGAAGTTGAAGGCGATAACGGATGGGTTAAGTCAGTTAAGTGTCAGGTTATGGAACTTTCTGATCCAGATGAGTCAGGAAGAAGAAAACCTGTAGCAGTTGAAGGAAAGTTTAATGACATTGAATGCGATTGCATGATCATGTCTATCGGAACATCACCAAACCCACTTATCAAGTCAACAACAGAAGGTCTTGATACAGAAAAATGGGGCGGAATCATTGCGGATGAAACAGGTCTTACATCACGTAAGGGTGTTTATGCAGGTGGTGACGCAGTTACAGGTGCCGCAACAGTTATCCTTGCAATGGGTGCTGGTAAAAAGGCAGCTGCAGCTATGGATGCATATATGCAGACATTATAATAGATTATCTATATTACGGGACGGGGGCTTAAATATTAAGCCCTCTTCTTGTTTAAAAAAAATAATTGGGAATGGAAATTTAAATGACAGAAGATAAGAAGAAAAATGGTATACAGGGAATGCTTAAAGCTACCTCTATAATGGTAATAGCAAACCTTGTAGGAAGCGTGCTGGGTTTTGGAAAGAGCATTCTTATTAATTCGATATTTGGTCCTGGAATGGAAACAGATGCTTATAATGCAGCATTTAAAATTCCGGATTTTATATATACAATACTTGTAGGCGGAGGATTATCCTCAGCATTTATCCCTATATTCAGTCAGTATCTGGCAAGAAATGAAAAGAAGAGGGGATACAGAATGGCAAATACAGTCTTAAATCTTGTAGTTGTATTTGCTGTGGGACTTAGTATATTAGGGCTTATATTTACACCCCAGTTAACCAGACTTCTTGTAGATTATACA
Source organism: Lachnospiraceae bacterium UBA3772 (assembly GCA_002371025.1). Lineage (GTDB taxonomy): Bacteria > Bacillota > Clostridia > Lachnospirales > Lachnospiraceae > Eubacterium_Q. The sequence continues at coordinate 3,134 of DFFQ01000144.1, forward strand.
GGAGAAGGTTTTGATCTTACTGTAAGACTTACAAGGATCATGTTCCTTCAGAGTTTCTTTATGTGTCTGGTGGGAGTATTTATGGGAATCCTGCAGACTTATCAGGATTTTGCACCATCTTCCATAGGTGCTGTATTTTACAACCTTTGCATAGTTGTATTCGGTGTTCTGCTTTCACAGACCTTCGGCCTTGGAATTGCAGGTTTCTCGATAAGCGTAGTTATTGGTGCATTTGTAGATCTCTTATGTCATATAAGACCTCTTAAAAGAGCTAAATTTGAATATATGCCTATAATAGATTTTAAGGAAGAAGGAGTAAAACAGTTCTTTAGACTTCTTTGGCCTTCGCTTTTAGGTATGTCAGTTAACCAGATCAATATCATGGTTAATCAGAAGTTTGCATCCGGACTTGGAGACAGTACCATAACTGTTATGGGAAATGCGCTTCAGATAATGAACCTTCCGGTAAATATGTTCGCGGCCATTTCTCTTGCAATCTTTCCTGCTATGTCACAAAGCTATTCTATAGGAAAAGTTGATGATTATAAGGAAAACCTAAGAATTGGTTTTAATACAACTAACTTTGTAGCATTTCCATCTATGGCAGGTCTTATATTCTTAAGCAAACCTGTTATAAGAATGATGTTCCTTCAGGGAAAGACAACTGCAAAAGACGTTGATAATATAGCTTTTTACCTTATTGTTTATTCAATAGGAATCGTTGCTTACAGCTTAAGAGTCCACCTAAACAGATGTTTCTATGCGGCACAGGATACTAAGACTCCGGTTACAGTTAATATCATAGTTCTTACTATAAATATCATCCTCAGCTTTGTTTTCGTAAAATTCTGGCAGGGTGGTGGACTTGCAGCAGCTTATGTTGTAGCTGGATTTGTAAGTATGATACTTAATTTCGTCCTTCTTAGAAAAAAGATCGGAAGAATGGGAATTACTCAGATGGTAAGATCTTTGGTAAAGACTGTTATAAGCACGACAGTTATGTCTGTAGTTCTTATAATCCTCACAAAGATCTGCGAGGCAAACCTTGATCTTTCAGGAAAGCTTATGCAGCTTATAGAAACCGTGGGACTTACTTTTGTAGGAATAATAGTATATTTTGTAACTGCTTATCTTATAAAAGCAGAGGAAATGACAACAGTTATCGATATTATAAAGAGAAAGATAAAGAGGCATTAGTATGTACAATGAGATAGCTAAACTCGTAATGTATCGTGATTTCAACCCGGATTCAGTGATCAACAGACTTAGTGAGATCATTCATGACTTTGATCTTAAAGCTGATGAAAAGGAAAATCTTGTAACAAGGATTTATGTTGAGATAAGAAAACTCTTAGAGATAAGCACAGATTTTGGCTTTAACAGAAATCTGTGGCAGGATTATCTTTCATTTCTTCTTATTACAAATGAAAATCCATTTTCGCTTACATGTGAAAAGGTTGGATCTAACGGAGGAAGCGTAGTAAATTTTGCCATAAATGATTTTAAGATTTTTGCAAAGCTGTTTACTTACGATTTTTCTACATTAGAAAGGGAGCTGTCCATTGATTGTTTTTCTACAATAACTTCTTATCAGTCTATTGATAAGAAGGAGCAGATGTATAACAGAAATGTATCTTTAAAGGTCAGAAGCTTAAGTGATAGCATTAATTCTGTTGTAACAGGTGAAGATTCATTAGATGAAAAAGCAAAGAAGATTTTTGATATCGTAACGCTCTTTTATAAAAAGTATGGTGTTGGAATGTTCGGACTTAACAGAGCCTTCCGTATCAGACACGATCAGGGTGAAGAGATAGAATATCTTCCAATCAACAACACAGATTCAGTAATGCTTGATGACCTTGTGGGTTATGAGATCCAGAAGAAGAAATTAAGAGATAATACTGAAGCATTTGTTAAGGGTAAGAGAGCTAACAACTGTCTTTTATTTGGAGACAGTGGTACAGGAAAATCTACCAGCATCAAGGCTATAATAAATGAATATTATGATGATGGTCTTAGAATGATAGAGATTTATAAGCATCAGATGAGAGATCTTAATTCTGTCATTGCCCATATTAAGAACAGAAATTATAAGTTTATTATTTATATGGATGACCTTTCATTTGAAGACAGTGAGATAGAATATAAATATCTTAAGGCTGTAATAGAAGGCGGACTTGAATCAAGGCCTGATAATGTGCTTATTTATGCAACATCTAATCGTCGTCATCTTATCCAGGAAACATGGAAAGATAATAATGATATGGAATTAGACAAGCATCATTCAGATACAATGCAGGAGAAGCTTTCTCTTGTAAATAGATTTGGTATAACTATAGGATTCATCAAGCCAAATCAAAAGGACTTCTTTAATATAGTGACAGAGCTTGCGGCAAGACATCCGGAGATAAAAATGGATGAAGAAAAGCTTAAGCAGGAGGCTACCAAGTGGGAGATAAGCCACGGCGGATTCTCGGGACGTACAGCTCAGCAGTTTATTGATTATATATTGGGAAATATAGAACAATATAAAGAGTGCTAAACACAGGAGAAAAAGTTGACAAAAAAAGAACTTGCAATTGAAGTATGTAAAAGGTTAGATAGTGAATATGGAAGAAATATAGAATGCTTTCTTCATTATGATCCAAAGAAACCCTGGCAGCTTCTTATTGCCACGATTTTATCAGCTCAATGCACGGATGCAAGGGTGAATATAGTAACCGCAGAATTATTTAAGAAATATAAAACTCTTAAGGATTTTGCTGCAGCAGATGTTTCGACTCTGGAGAAAGATATATATTCTACTGGATTTTATAAAAATAAAGCCAAGAATATAAAGGCCTGTTCCATTAAGCTTATAGAAGAGTATAATGGGGCTGTTCCATCAGACATAAATCTGCTGGTAAAACTTCCGGGAGTAGGAAGAAAAACTGCAAATGTTATAAGAGGCAATGTTTATAATATTGACAGTATAGTTGTGGATACTCATGTTAAGAGAGTATCAAGATTATTAGGGCTTACAAAAGAGGAAGAACCTGAAAAAATTGAAGCAGATTTAATGAAATGTATTCCCAAAGAGAATTGGATAATCTATAATATGCAGGTGATATTATTGGGCAGAAATGTATGCATTTCAGGAAGACCTAAATGTGATATCTGTCCGATGAGAGATATATGTAGAGGGAAAGTTAATAAATTATAAAATAATTGGAGGATAAACAAATGGTTGATTTCAGTAAGAAACGTAGCAAAGGAACAAGAATCGTAGCAGGAGTTATATGTATACTTCTTGCAGCAGGAATGGTTATTGGTCTACTTGTCAGCGTTTTATAATATTTAAGCACATACAGCGCTTTTGTTGGAAGGTGAAAAAAGTGAAAAAGAAGTTTATTAAAAATTTCGCATCTATTCTGGTCAGTGCCATGGTACTTTGTATGGCAGGTGGATGCGCAAAGAAACAGGAAGTTGATCAGATATCAGAAGAAACCAGTAAAGAGATTGAGGCGGCAGCTCTTTATTATTCAGCAACACCGGGTGATGCAGTGATCTATGATAACATTTCTATAGATGGCATTGATGTTGGTGGAAAGACTGAGGAAGATGCAAAGAAAAGCATTGACGAAAAAGTAGCTTCATTTGAAAGTGTTAAGGTTATTCTTACCAGCAGTTATGGTGATGCTGAAACTTCTACCAAAGATATGGGCCTTAAGTTTGATACTGCAAAGTCAGCAGAGGCGGCTTTTGGCGTAGGACACTCAGGAAGTGTACTTGAGAGATACTATGAAGAAAAGAACCTTAAGGATAAGCCATATCAGATTGTTACTGACAAGTCTATAGAAAAAGCAAATCTTGAAAAGGTTATCAAAGATCAGGTGAATTCGAAGATTTCATCAGGAAAGAAAGCTAATCTTATCAAGAATTCAGATGGAACTGTTAAGGTTCTCGCTGATTCAGCCGGAATTGTGGTAGATGTTGATAAGACAGAAGAAAATATCGTAAATGCTATAAATCTTTCCAAGGCAGCCGGCGATATTAAAGTCAATATAGTGATAAACGAAGGAAACCTTTCAGAAGAAAATAAGAAACTTGCAGATATAAAAGATGTTCTTGGTACATACCAGACATATTATGGCTTCTCTGCTGAGGGAAGAAAAGCAAATATTGCACATGCCTGTGAATTTATTGACGGTACTGTGCTCTTCCCTGGAGATAAGATGTCATATTATGATACCATCGGACCAGTTGAATTATATAATGGTTACTCAATGGCACCTGTTATTCTTGACGGTGAGCATGTTGATGGCGTTGGTGGTGGTATCTGCCAGCCTTCAAGTACACTATATAATGCTATTCTTCTTGCGGAACTAGAAGTTATTCAAAGAGAATATCATGGACTTCCGGTAAGTTATGTCCCACTTTCACAGGATGCGACAATTGCTGGTGGTTATCTTGATCTTGTATTTAGAAATAATCTTGATAGTCCTATATATATTGAAGCCAGTGCTGATGGAGAATATTGTACATTTACTATTTATGGAAAAGAAACCAGACCTTCCAACAGAACTATCGAATATGAGCCAACAGTACTTAGAACAATAGCACCTGGTAAGGATAAGATAAAGCCAGATAGCTCTGTACCAGAAGGAAAAGAAGTAATTGATTCAGATGGCGCATCAGGTTATGAATGTGAACTCTGGAAATATGTATATGTTGATGGAGAATTAGTAGAATCAACAAAAGTTAATTACAGTTTGTATGATTCTGAACCTAGAGTTATCCTTAAGAACCCTAAGGATATTGAAAGAGAAAAGAATGGTGGAAAGATTGAGGCAACAACTCAGGCAACAACCCAGGCAACAACCCAGGCGACAACTCAGGCCACTACAGAGCCACCAACAGAGAAGGAAACAGAGGCGCCAACAGAGCCACCAACAGAACCAGAAACAGAACAAGAAACCGATCCAGTTACTGGAGAATAAATAAAAGATCAATCAGATGAATAATATAAATATCGGGACACCTTCAGATCTTATAATGAAAAGAAGTGTCTTAAAACATTTGAAAAAAAGAACAAGATTTATGACTGCCGGACCAACGTCCGGCAGTGATTTTACTGTCTACAAAAATATGATCACGGCAAATGGAGCCGCAGATTCAGTTTTTCTTAAGGATATAGAGGATATATCTGCAGCTGGACTGGCCTTTACCAGAGCAAAAAATCATCTTTCTCTTGCATTTCCTCTTACAGAAAATGAAAAAATAGATGGATGTACCATGATAATAGATATGATTCTAGGAGGTGACTGTAAAGAAGAGGTGATAAGAAAAGAGATGAATCTTCTTACAGAGCTTGCATCAAAAGAGGGGATTACTATTATTGGTGGAAATACAAGATATCTGGGAAATGGTGATGATTACAGTGTAAATATCATTTTAAACAGGATGATAGAAAAAGATGATATTAGTAATGTCATATGGAATAAGAAGATTCAGCCCGGGGATAAGCTTATTATGGCAGGGACTACAGGAATGCTGGGAGCCACTCTGCTTAAAATGAATTATAAAGAGGAATTAGTAAAAAGATTTTCTAAATCCTATATAGATACCATGGGTTATCCATTTGAAATAAGTGACATCAGTGCCATGGCAGGTATTGCTATAGAAAAGGCTGTGAAAATGCATGATATAAGTAATGGCGGAGTCTATGCTGCCATCTATCAGTTAACAGATGCAGCGGATCTTGGCATAAATATCATCCATGAAAATATTCCTGTGGAACAGCCTACAGTGGAGATAGCAGAATTCTTCGGGATTAATCCATATAAAATGCTTGGAACAGGTGCACTTCTTGTGGCTGTAAGAGATGAGGAAGCAAAAGAACTTCTTGATAAATTCCAAAAGTCAGGCTATACAGCTTCTGTTATAGGGGAATTTACTAAAGAAAAAGACAGAGTGATAGGATCTTTAAAATATAAGATGAGGCGAGTTATAACTCCATATGATCATGACGAGTTAGCAACGCTGATATCTTATGAAAAATTAAAAGAGGGACAGGAATGTTAAATATCGTACTTCATGAGCCGGAGATGCCGGCTAATACAGGAAATATAGGAAGAAGCTGTGTAATAACAGGATCAAAACTTCATCTAATAGAACCGATGGGATTTAATCTTTCAGAGAAAATGTTAAAGAGAGCTGGCCTTGATTACTGGCCAAGACTCGATGTAACAACATATGCAGATTATGATGATTTCCTTACAAAGAATCCTGATGCGAGAATTTTTTATGCAACTACAAAAGCAAAGCATAGATATACAGATGTGGAATTTCATGATGGAGACTACATCATGTTCGGAAAAGAAAGTGCAGGAATACCTGAGGAAATTTTAATTAAACATCCGGATCAGTGTATCAGAATACCGATGCTTCCTGAAGAAAGATCGCTTAATCTTTCCAATTCAGTTTCGATAATTCTTTATGAAGCATTAAGACAGCTGGATTTTAAAGGAATGGAGGATGAGGGGGAGCTGCATCACCTTCATTGGTAGAACGGACGCCAATATAATGGACAAAAAAATCAATCCCACCAGCGGGCTAAACATGCCCTTTGGCGGGATTATTTTTTCGTCCTTTATTATATTTTGGCGTCCGTTCGTTATATCCTTCTATTTTGGCTGGTTACTCAACCGCGTAACCTTTTTCTTTGATCACATTTACCACGCTGTCTACATGCTTCTGGCAGATCTCTTCTGATGAAGCTTCCACCATTACGCGGACAACAGGTTCTGTTCCTGATTCTCTTACAAGGATACGGCCTGTATCACCAAGTTCTTCGGTAACAGCTTTAACAATTTCCTGTACTGCAGGATCATCCTGAGCTGCCTTTTTATCAGTAACTCTTACGTTCTGAAGTACCTGAGGATATACTGTAAAGCCTTCTGTAAGTTCTGAAAGCTTCTTCTTTGTAGCAAGCATTACTTCCATAACCTTAAGAGAAGTAAGGATTCCGTCACCAGTTGTGGCATATTTTGAGAAAATGATATGTCCAGACTGTTCGCCACCTATACGGCAGCCATTCTGTGACATATATTCATATACATATTTATCTCCAACAGCAGTCTTTGCATAGTCGATGCCGCAGGCGTCAAATGCTTTATAAAGACCGAAGTTAGACATTACTGTAGTAACAACAGTGTTACCTACTAATTCGCCCTGTTCCTTTAAGTGCTTGCCACATACATAGAGGATATGGTCACCGGTTATAACATTTCCCTTATCATCAACAGCAAGGCAGCGGTCAGCGTCACCGTCATAAGCAAAACCTACATCCATATGATTTTCAAGAACGTATTTCTGGAGATTTTCTATATGAGTTGATCCGGCATCCTTATTGATGTTGGTTCCATTTGGATTAGCATTGATAACCTGAGTTGTAGCTCCAAGTGCATCAAAAACCGATTTTGCAATGTTCCATGAAGAACCATTTGCACAGTCGAGAGCAACCTTAAGACCTTTAAATGAATAAAGACCAAGTGAGATAAGGTAACCGATATAGCGGTTACGACCTGAAACATAGTCTACTGTATAACCGATCTTATCGCGTGTTGCATATGGAAGAGTTGTTATATCTTCATCAAAGATGTGAAGCTTTCCATCAAGGAAGTCCTCGATAAGAGCGATGGTGTCTTCATCCATCTTTTCGCCCTGACCATTGATAAGCTTGATTCCATTATCATAATATGGGTTGTGGCTGGCTGAGATCATGATACCGCAGTCAAATCCATCTATTCTTGTAACATAAGCGACAGATGGAGTTGTTGTAACATGAAGCATATAGGCGTTGGCACCGGATGCAACAAGACCTCCAACAAGTGCATATTCAAACATATAGCTTGAACGTCTTGTGTCTTTACCGATAACAACCTTTGGAGCTTCTGTAAGACCGTTACGTCTCTTTAACTCGCCGTAGTACCAGCCGAGGAAACGTCCTACCTTATACGCATGATCTGCTGTAAGTGTTACATTTGCTTCACCACGGAAGCCGTCTGTACCGAAATATCTACCCATTTTTTCTTCTCCTTATACTTTCCTTCATTTTAATTTATATGTTAGATTTTTGATTCAGTAATCTATTGATGGATCCAATTGATCCAGAGTTATTTTACTAGAACTCAGTATGCTTTATATTTGATTCAAGCAGTCTGTTATAGCCAAGCCAGCCTGACTTGTCACTGTTTTCTTCAAGAAGTTCTGAAAATGTTTCTAATTTTGCGTCAGTATCGTCAGCATAGGCAAGTGCCTGAGCTTCAATAAGAGCAGGGGTCTTAGGTGAGCCGTATTCCATCTTGCCGTGATGACTTAAGATACAATGGATCAATTCATCCTTTATCTTGGTTGGGAAACCTTCGATGTTATCAGCCTTATCTCGTACCATCATAGCGCCGATAACGATGTGGCCGACTAACTGGCCTTCATCAGTATAATCATTTTCAGGGAATGGTGAAAGTTCCTTTGTTTTACCGATATCATGTAAGAGAGCGGCAGTGATCAAAAGATCCCTGTTGATGATTGGATAATTATCACAGTAGAAACTGCAAAGCTTTGCAACTGAAATAGAGTGATGCATTAATCCTCCGATAAAACCGTGATGGATTGACTTTGCTGCGCTCTGTCTTCTGAATACTTCTACAAAGGCTTTGTCATTTACGAAAAAGTCCTTAAGGAGAGCATTTAAATGTTCCTCTTTAACAAGATCGATAAGTCCCAGAAGCTCATTATACATATCGTTATTGTTCTTTGGAGAACATGGCATGTAATCAGCTTCGTCGTATTCACCATCCATGGCACGGCGGACTCTTCTTATATTAAGTTGTTTTGCATCGTTAAATATTGTGATCTGACCATCTACATAGATATATTCTTTAGATTCAAAGTGGTCGATTCCACTTTGAAGGTCCCAGATTTTTGCATCCAGTGTGCCTGTTTTATCTTGAAGAATAAGACTGTAATAGGTTTTTCCTGCTTTTGTTTTAGCAACAGTTTTATTCTTGCAGAAATAAATTTCAGAAATGTTTTCTCCCTCATGGAGCGTATTGATATAATTCATTGCCACCCTGTCCTTAATTTTTTATATTCATATTCTAATAGATTAACACTTTACAAAGTTATCGGCAAGCTTAAGGAGAGATAGCTGAAAAGTGTGATGAAAATGTGAAAAAAATATTGATTATATTTTGTATAAGTTGTAAACTGAACAAGGGTAAAAATATGTGTTCTTGGGGATTACAGGGGGTTCATTCTGTATTTTTCCATGTGTTACAATTAAATTCATACTTGCTGGATCACATTTTGGCAAAAATAAGTATAGCCGACACCCTAAAAATATTGGGGAGGATAAAATGATGAGGAAAGGTCTTTATGGACTTACATCAAAGGTATTGGTAACAGCACTTGTTTTAGGTCTTTATCCGGGAACTCTCAATGTGAGAGCAGAGGATAAAGGGGCAGAAGATAAGGGAGGACAAGAGATAGCTACGTGTGTTGACAGTACAGTTAACACTCCTCTTGATGGGGATTATTTTTCTGAAAAAGATTCTCCAGAAAATATTTCCAAAGGAGTATTTTCAGAAGGAGATTTTTCCAAAGAAGAGGATATAAAGCAGGATATAAATGAAATAGAGGCAATAGTAGAGGCCCCGGCTGAAATTTTTAATGTAAGGATGGAGGCTATGTATGCAGGGGATTCTGATAGTTATTCCATTACTTCTGATTATGTTTATACTAAGACTGCGGGTAGTCTTGTAAATACTATTCTTGGTGAAGGAATAGAAGCTGTTGATTGTAAGAAAACAGGTACAGTATATACATTTTCAGGTGGAACGGATGCCATTGGAATTGAAAGTGGTATAGTTCTTGATAATTCAGGAAAGGTTGCCGGAGCAAATGATCCTGACCTTGCAAAGATACTTACTAATAAGTATGGGGGACATACTTCCAGTCTTGAATTTACTATGACAGCTAGTGGAAGCCTCCTTAATTTTAATTATGCATTTGCATCGGCAGAATTTAATCAGTCTGCGAGTTTTAATGATGTATTTGGTCTTTTTGTAAGTGTAAATGGTGGAGCTTATGAAAATATCGCTCTTATTACAAGATCAGATGGAACTACAGTACCTGTGAATATCACAAATTTAAGGGCAGGTATCAGTGGTACTGAAATGAGCAAAGGAAGTAGTACTAAACTTGTGGCGGGTGCAGAGCATTCCTTATTTAATCATAAGAAAGTAACTGTTAATAATTCAGCAACGAATGGTGTATCTCTTGTGTTTAATGCAAAAAAAGAGGTTAACGTTGGAGATACCGTAAAGGTAAAATTTGCTATCTGTGATGTAGGCGATACAAGTGTCAATTCTTCAGTATTTATTCAGGCAGAGTCTCTTAGATTTGAAGCTCCGGGAGCAAAGCCTAAGTATGGAGATGAAAATTTAAGAGAATTAAAGGAAGGTGTCACCTATAAGATAAGTAGTAAGGATACAGATTATTACATTACAGCTGATGAGGATGGATGTATTCCTTTGATTGGTAAGGACCAGGATGATCAGGAATATGATTTTATTGGTAAAGATATCAGCATCATTCAGGTTGATAAGAATAGAAAAGAAGTATCAGATAAACAGGATATAACTATAGCGGCTCGTCCTGATGCACCAAAGGATCCGAGCGTTCCTACAGAAAAAGGTGTTGAGAGACCTGTAAATGTAAAAGAGGCAGATATAAAGACTGGTGAAGATAAAATCGAGATAAATAATGCCAAGGATGAAAATCAGTATAGTATTGATGGAAAAAACTGGATAAGTCCGGTTGA
>DFFQ01000047.1:0-33934 GCA_002371025.1 Lachnospiraceae bacterium UBA3772
TCAAATATGCTTATGGTAGGACCTACCGGTTCAGGTAAGACCTATATTGTAAAAACCATTGCCAAATTACTTAAGGTACCTCTCGCAATTACAGATGCTACTTCTCTTACAGAAGCCGGTTACATAGGTGATGACGTTGAAAGCGTATTATCAAAACTTCTTTCAGCCGCCGGAAATGATGTTGAGAAAGCAGAAAAAGGTATCGTATTTATAGATGAGATTGATAAGCTGGCCAAAAAGCAGGAACAGCGCTCCCGTGATGTAAGCGGCGAGTCAGTTCAGCAGGGACTTCTTAAGATCTTAGAAGGAAGTGAAGTTGAAGTACCTATCGGATCTGGTTCAAAAAATGCCATGACACCGACAACAATGATGGATACCTCAGGAATATTATTCATCTGCGGTGGTGCTTTCCCAGACTTAGAAGGAATCATTAAACAGCGTCTTACTCACGAATCATCAATCGGATTTGGCGCTCCACTTAAGGATGAATATGATAATGATCCACATATTCTTTCCAAAGTAACAACTGAAGACTTACGCGAATTTGGTATGATCCCTGAATTTATCGGAAGACTTCCAGTACTTTTCTCATTGGATGCACTTGATAAAGATATGTATATCAGAATTTTAAAAGAACCTCAGAATTCTATTATTAAACAGTATCAAAAACTCCTTCGTATGGATGAAGTTGATCTTCAATTTGATGATTCTGCCTATGAAGTAATTGCAGAAGAAGCAGCCAAGAGAAAGACGGGAGCCAGAGCTCTCAGATCTATAATAGAAAAATTCATGTTAGATATCATGTATCAGATACCTAAGGATGATAACATCGGAAGAGTTACAATTACAGGAGACTATATCAAAGGAACTGGCTCTCCTATAATTGAATTCCGCGGACAGACTGAAGAATAAAACTAATTGCTGTGCGCCTTAGGGCGCACAAAAACAAGAGTTTCAGGCGATCAACGCCTGGAATAAAAAAAAGACCCGGGTGCCATATGCATCCAGGTCTTATTTTTTCCAGATGATCTATATCCGGATCTTTATTCAAATTAGTAATGGATTTCTCCCTTAACGTCATTAGCTGTATAATATACCATACCATTTTCTGGCTGATAATAAATATTAAGCTGAGTTGGTTTCTTTCCACCGAGGTCCTCAATAACTCTTGCCTCGATATCGCTCATATTAACGTCTCCACCCTGATACTGAATGTGTAATTCAACCTTTGGTTCAGCCTTCTTAGCTGGAGCTTTCTTTGCAGGAGCTGCTTTCTTTTCAGCCTTTGCTGTTTCTTTCTTTGCTGGAGCCTTCTTTTCAGCCTTTGCTGTTTCCTTCTTTGCTGGAGCTGCCTTCTTAGCTGGCGCCTTCTTAACCTCAGCCTTTGGAGCTTCTGCCTTTGGAGCCTCTGCCTTAGCTTCCACCTTTTTCTCTACCTTAGGTTCAGCAACCTTCTTAACTTCAGCCTTAGGAGCTGTTGCTGCTGCAACTTTTTTAGCAAGATCGTCTACACTAGTCTTTTTAACTGCCATTTTACCATTCCTCCAAAAAAAATACTGTTACCCACGCTGTAAAAATTAAATAGTCTTTTATGTATCAGATTCTATACGCAATTTCAAGTTTTTTCAAGAAAATCAAGAAATTTCTCTTTTTTTCACTATAAAAGATTGAATTTGCACGTATTTTGGAATCATTTTGCACAATATTGGCAAAGATTTTCTCTGCCATACCGTGTAATACATCATCTTTACTCTTCTGAACTACTCTCAGAGTTTCCTGAATTTTTTGAAATTCCCCAGCATCCTGTTATGCTCTTTGAAAATTCACTATACTTCCATTGTTTCATACTGTTGGCCTGACTATACGGATCATGTATCGTATAGAGATTTTCATTATTCTCTTCATTTACACTTGTGATAATAACGAAATGACCACCATCTGTAGGATTTCCATCACCAAGACGAAGTATGATATCTTTTCCCTGACCAAGAGCTTCTTTAAAAGCCTTATCAGATGTTTCTATTGTTTCACAGGTAAGTCCGTAATTAAGAGAAACCTGCTCTATCATTGTAAGATCTGTTCCAAGGAACTGATTGAAACCATTTTCACCAACAATAAACTTAGCTATTATATCAGGTGTAACTGATGTATCTGCTGACAGATCGATTATTGCCATAGAAAGGGCTGTTGGAGCACTTCCCTTTATTCCTATGATATCTGTCTTACTATTTGGATCTCCATAAGGCTTATAGCCCCATCTCTTGTCCCACTGATAGATCCTTATATCATTATATGGATCATAATCCTCTTCCTGAATGGCTGTGTCTGAAGTCCCCGGATTATTTGTTGTTCCATATTCATATAAAAATGCTATATAATCAGGATTATTTGAAGCTCTCTCATAAGTTCCTTCAGGGAACATACTACTATTATTCTTTATCCACTCAAGTTCACTTGAACGGGAATTTACCTTTTTAATAAGTTCTGAATCTGTACTGCTGGCAAGTAAAACATCAACAGTTGCCGGTTTTTCAGTAGTGGCTTCTTCGGTTACAGATGCCTGTTCAGTATTTTCTTCAGTAGCCTTAGCTTTCTCATTTTTAGAAGCACCATGCCCTGCCGCATTTATTATTAAAAGCATAAATATCGAAAAAACGCATATACATGCAACAACGAAAACTATTTTATAGATATGATGAAGCCTGTTCCACCATCTTTTAAAATTCATTTAAAAATCCTCCCTGTATACATTCACATTTAAGTTTATCCTAAAAACGTATTTAAAGCAATATTTTAGTTAAGCTCTTCAAAGAGTCTCTTATAAAAGTCATATATCATCTTTGGAGTAGAATTAAAAACTTCATGTTTTGAGTCTTCATATCTTATGATTCTTACTCCCTTAAGATTATTTAAAACTGTGTCTGTATATCCTTCCACATCAACCAGATGATCTTTTCCAGCCTGAATGATCAAAACCTCGGTCTTTATCCTTGAAAGATATTTCAGAAGCATTCTGCCTGCCTTAATACTCTCAATCTCCCACATATAGGTCCCACCATAGGTCTTATAATGATCATCCTCTAATCTTTGCTGAAAGAGATAATCATATCTTGGCTTTGAAAGAGTAGAACTCTTTTCAAATATAGGTGTTGGATCAAAATGCGACTGATTAAAAGCCAGTTCTTCCTGCTTCTTTCTCACTTTAACATAAACACTAAGAGCATCTATTGCCGCCATAGGTATCTTTCCAGTACGCAGCTTCATCATAGGAGATGAAAGAATTGCCTTCTTAAAATAATCCGGATACTTTTCCATAAAAAGAGTACTTACCGCTCCTCCCATAGAATGAGCAAAAAGCACAGTTTCTCTTCCATCAGCTTTAGGCAATACCACCTTATCCATAAAGCATTTCAGGTCTTTTACATAATCTCTGAAATCATTTGTATGGACCGTATCAATATCTTCAACTTCTCTTTCAGAAAGCCCATGACCTCTCTGTTCTAAAAAGAAGAAGCCATATCCACCCTTATAGAGATATTCTGCAAGCTCGTGGTATTTTCCCCAGAATTCGCAAAACCCATGCACTATAACAACTACCTTTTTTGCTTCCTTTGGGATAGCATAATAAAATCTTATCTTTGCCTTATTAAAGCTGGTAAAATATCCCCCTTTAACAAATGTATCTCTCCAGAACTTATTCTCTGTGGCCATTCTATCCAGAAATTCATCCTCAGAGTAGATCTTAATCCCATTTGGAAGGTATTCCTTTAATTCTAAATCACTTTCCTTTATAACCTTAAACTGTTCCATCTATTATCTTTCTCGCCTTCTCTGGATAATTTGTGATAATGGCATTTACTCCCCTTGTAATGCATTCTCTTATATCACACTCTTTATTAATAGTCCAAACATTTACATCAAGATTTTTTTCTCTACATTGTTCCATAAAATTTGGGAAACGAAGATTATATCCCGCCGGATGAAGAGCATCAACTTTATAGCGTGCCCCGTATTCCGGCGCATCAACAGGTCCATCCGCATAGAGGAATCCGATTTTCGCATCAGAGTCTAACTCTTTTATCTTTAACACCGAACTATGATTAAATGAAGAATAAATAACCCTGTCATTAAAGCCATATTTATGAGTAAGCTCCACTATCTTCTTCTCAATATCATAAAAAATTATACCTGTCTTTAACTCTATATTAATAGTAAGCCCTGTATCCTTAAGAAGTTCAAAAACTTCACTCATAAGAGGGATCTTAGTTCCTTCATAAGCATTATTTCCATAGGAAAAATCCATCTTCTTTAATTCCTCAAGGGTATAATCCATCACAAGCCCCTTGTGGTTACTGGTCCTATCAATAGTCTCATCGTGACACACCACGATTTCACCATCTTTAGTAAGCTGAACATCTAATTCAACTCCATCCGCTTTCATATCCGCCGCCATCTTAAAAGCTGGAAGTGTATTCTCGGGTGCATATCCACTGGCACCTCTGTGTGCCCAAACCAAAGGCTTTTTCATATCCATATCCTTCTTTCTATCTATTTCCAAAAACCTTGGCATTATCTATATTCCAAAGTTTATCATACTTAAATCCTGTTACTTTTTCACAAATACGCTTTTCTTCATCAGTAGCTTCAGACTCATCTTCCCCCTGTCGTCTCATTATCTCAGTCTTGATGATAGCAAATTCTTTAGCAGAGAGTGGAAAAATGTATCCCAAAAGCAATAATACCACTATCAGTACCGCTGGCGCTATAACATATATAAGCCCTATTCCCTTAGCTGTTGATGTGGCCTGTCTTATACCTGCATTTGCAAGATTCGAATCATAACCAACAACCCCCAGCAGAATTCCGATGACACCAACAGATACACCTGCCGATACCTTTCTTGCAAATGTAGCCATTCCAGATACTGTTCCCGGTCTTGAAATGGATGTGATAAGAAGATCCACATCTGCCATATCTGCCATTATAGCAAAAATACTGGTAAGTGTGGCAGCATTTCCTATACCGATAAGTCCGGTAAGTATAAGGATCATCACAATGCTGGCTCCTTCATAAGAGAAGAATAAAAGCCCTAAAGTACCTATAAGTCTTATAGGCGCACCAATAAGAATAGTAGTTCTCTTTGAGGTCCGGGACATAACAGGTCCCCATATAAGCATTCCCACAAGCTGGGTAATAAGAAGAACACCCATAAGATATACAAAATAATTATTCTGATATCCATTTAAAACTTCTGTTACATAATAAACGGCCATACCCGATACAAAATCTGTGGCACACTGACCTGTAAGATAGATTCCGATAAAAAGTCTGAAAGCACGGTTCTTATATACACTAATAGCCTGCTCAAAAGCGTCTCTTGTGCTGGACTTAACTGGTTTTTTCTGCTTTTCCCAGGTTCCAAGGAATGTCACCATGGAAGTTATAAAGAATAAAAATCCAAAGAGGATAGCCACTTCAAAATACTGTGTTTTATTATTTGTCTCCTTGATGCAAAGAGTCGGCACAATACCCGCAGCCATAGAACCAAGGGTAGACCAGATCATTCTTACATTAGAGAATTTTGATCTTAGTTTATAATCGTCCATCATATCCGGAAGAAGTCCGTTATATGGCACCACCAGCACTGTAAATCCTGTTGAAAAAAGACAGAACATAAATAAATAATAAATATAAAGCGCAGTCATATTTTTAGTTGGAATTGCTGTCCAAAGAAGTACAAAGGTAATAGCTGAAAGTATCGCACCGATCAGCATATAGAATCTCTTAGGTCCAAATTTAGATCTGGTCCTGTCGGTAATATTTCCCATAATAGGATCCGTTATGGCATCCCATATCTTACCTACCAGCGGGATGCTTCCAGCCAGAGCCGTTGGCATACCAAAAGCATTAGAAAGAAATACTGTAAAATAAGTTCCGATGATGACAAATGCTCCACCGTTAAAAAACTCAGCCATGCCATACATCATCTGTCTTCCGAGACCATAACCCGGCTTTATTCCGGCAATTTTTTTCTCCATAAAGATCCTCCTGCATTTTTTACACCCTGATACCTGTATCTTACCATTTTATTGGTGAAAATGCACTAAAAAACTCTCCCTCAAGGCTTTAATTTTAGCCCTTTGGGAGAGTCATTTTAAAGGTTACTGAACCTGTTTAAATGTTGATTTATCGAAAGTCTGAATATCTCCAGCTGCTGTTACTACATAAACGTAATCACCAATGATCATACCTCTTGTAGCGGAACTTGTATAATAAAGTGAGCTGTCATAGCCCATAGATGTTGTATTATTTCCAACCTCAGCCTCTAACTTTAATTCAAATCCCTTCTTTTCATCATAAGTATAAATACCATAATTTGCATATATCTTAGTCTCTTCATCGAAATAACCATTTGCATAGAAGGTTGTTCCAAAAAGACCTGTATCAGGATCCAACATGAAATTCTTTGTATTATCAATTACTCCTGCACGAGTATAATCTAAAAGTTCCTTAGTTGCCAGTTCCTTTATATTAGTTGGATCTGAGATATCAAACATAGATAACTTAACACAACTTGTTCTTCCTGTTTTTTCATCAGCTGAGAATCCAACTCCAAGAAGGAGATTATCACCGTATGGCTGTAAGTAATCAGAGAATCCAGGAAGCTTGATGTAACCAATGATCTCTGGATTTTCAGGATCAGAAAGGTCTACAGCAAAGAGGGGATCTGTACGTCTGAATGTTACCATGTATGCCGTGTCGCCCATAAATCTAACAGACTTAATGGTTTCATCTTTTGCAATTCCCTTTAATACGCCAACCTTTTCAAGGTTCATATTAAGTACATACACTGCATTTTTCTGGGCATTGCTGTAATATGTTGAGCAAACTCTTACATAACCATCTGCTTCATCAATTGAATAATGATCTTTAATATATCCTGCAAATGTACCCTTAGCCTCTGTCTTAAGTCTTCCATCCTTATAACTTACTCTTACAATTCCTGACTTATCAGTAAGAGAGAATGAAGAAGAATTGTAATATGAATCTATAAGAAAAATGTTATCTGAACTTACATAGCAGAGATCTGCGCCACCAAGATAAGCTTTCTTGCTTACTACACTTGCATCTTCTATATCAATAGACTTAATAACTGTATAACTTGTGCTGATGCAGTTATCTATTACATATACATCATCGTCTGGAATAAGGCTTCCATCTGCAGTTGGAATAAATGTTTCTGGATCCTCTTCATCCATTTCCCCAATATTAACATAGTAATTTGATAATACATATAAGTAACCATCAACAAGTCTTGATTCGCTATATGTTCCATCCTGTGTAACTGATTCGATTAATTCAGGCTCTGTTCTGTCTTTGATATTATAAATCATTACAACAGTTTCTGAGTTATCTGACCATGCTGATGAAGAACGATTATCTTTTTCTCTAAAACCGATGGTGATAAGTCTGTCACCGGCAACATAAATATTTGAATCATAGCTGTCTAATGAAACAAGATTTATCTTTGACTGAAGTTCAGTTTTTCCATCCTTTGCAGAATATATTTCTACCTTTTCTCTTTCAGAATTATATACATAGATGTATTTTCCATCTGTCTTAATTATATCATCTTCGTGAACTCCTTCTGTTCTTTCATTTGTATCCGTGAAAGAAGGTGTTACACTTGGGGCCAGCTTCTGCGTGTCGCCTTTATACTGAGCGCCAGTGGAGTTTGTATCGGCAGACTCCTCAACTACATAATCCACATATTTTCTATTATATCTATCTTTGTTACGCTCTAGAGCTTTATAACTCTTTTCATAACCGTTTGAAATGTGAGGAATCTCTTTTTCCTCTTCATTAGTCGTATCCTCACTGGTTTTTTCTTTATTTTCTTTATTATCTATATTGTCTGTCTGCCCCTGATCTTTTCTTTCATTGGTAAGTTTGTTTCCACGAACAAAATATCCAAGGCCAAATACAAGTAAAAGTGAAGCCGCCATACCAAGCACATATAAGAACTTCTTGCTTGAAGAACCATTTTTCTTAGGCGCTGCTTTCTCCATGACCGGCACATCCGCTGAAGGAGAAATGCCATTTGCCATCGACTTCATCTTTACATCATCAAGTTTTTTCTTCATATTCTCAGGTGTTAATGACTCTGGAATATCTACATTTTCATCTTTTAATCTTTTTTCAAGTTCTTTATCTTCCATAGGAAATCCCTCCTGCTTCAAGTTTTTTCTTCATCTTTGCAAGTGCTCTATGATATATGCTACGAACCGTATTTCTATTCATATTTAAGCAATCTGCAATTTCTCCCGAATCCATCTGGCCATAGACAGTCATGGTTACGATCTGCTTTTCCTCATCATTAAGCGCAAGAAAAGCCATCTCAACTATGCTTCTGTCTAATACCTGACCTATTCCATCATTTGTGGAAATCAAGGTTTCGGTCACTCTCTCTACAGTCATATCTCCTATGAGATTTCTGGACTTTACATTCTCTGAAATCTGTCGGGCACATTTGGCAGTAAGTATACGGAACATCCATGTACGAAAAGCATTCGGATCCTGAAGCTTTTCAATTCCAAGAAATGCATCTACCACCGCGTCACTCACTGCATTTTCTGCATCATGCGAATTTCCCAAAGTATATAAAGCCATTCTGTAGAGGTCTTTATAAATAATCTCGTACAACTTTGCAAAAGCATCTGTATCTTTGTTCTTTGCTCTTTGTACAAGAAAACTTATTTCTTCTTTCAAAATATTATTATCCATAATGTTTTGTTACTCCCCTTTTCAAATGTCTTTACTATATAGTGGCAAATAATCCGCAATCTGTTGCATTTATTTTTAAAATTTTTTTATTTTTTTGTCCGATAGATTTTTTTGATTGTAAGTCTATTATTTTACAGCACTTAATTTATCTCGTCTGCATATGCAAGAACTGCATTTCTTACACATTCGTCACATGGGCAGAGAACCTTACCTGTTTCTATTCCTTTAAGGTCTTTACATGTAACTGCGCCGCATCTCTCGGCAAAGTTAAGAAGCAGCTTTCTTGAATGAGCCATGGTCCCTTTGCCTTCAGTCTTAAGACCTGCAATTATATTAGCTCCTACAAGCGCTCCACAGGTAGCTTCCATGGTTCCCATACCTGCTCCAAAACCGGCAGTAATACTTAACAGCTTCTCAGGACTTAAGTCCGTCTCCTCAGCAAGCGCAACAGCCACTGCCTGTGCACAGTTATATCCACTCCTCTTTAATTCAACCGCCTTATCTGCAATTTCTTCAATATTCATAATAAAACTCCTTTCGAAATGAGCCATAGTCCCGGGGGCTATGGTCCATTTTTATGTAAACCTATAGTTTCTTTTGATAGTAGATCAGATCGTACCACTTATCAAATTTTTTTCCTATGGACTTCATCCTTCCAACTTCTTCATAGCCATACTGGGTATGGAATTTGCTGCTGTCTTTTGAAAGATTCTCATCTTCCTTATCAGCGTAGGCAACCACCGCAAAAAGATTAACAAGCCCCCTATCTTTTGCCGCCTTCTCAAGGGCATCATAGAGTAAAGACCCAATCCCTTTTCTACGGTAATCCTTATCAATATAAATGGATGTAGTAGCAGACCAGTTAAATGCCTCTCTCACGCCGTACATATCCGCGTAGGCATATCCCACTACTTTTCCATCATCTTCACAAACAAGATAAGGATATTTCTTTGTGATGGTCTCAATACGTCTTTCAAATTCTTCTACTGTTGGAACTTTATATTCAAATGATACTGCCGTATTTTCCACATAATATGAATATATTTCCACCAGTCTTGCTGCGTCTTTAAGTTTTACTTCTCTAATACTAAATCCCATGTCATTTTCTCTTTTTCTTTCCTATTTATAGCCGAGCAGCTCGCTTTCTGTATTCTTATGGCAGCTCATGCCTTTCAAAAGTTTTGAGACGACTTACGCCCTGCAAATCTCCTCAACCACTTCAAGATCTGCCGGCAGCCAGTCAACTGCCGTCCTAAGACCCTCGTTAGAATTAAGCCACTTTGCAGCTTCATGTTCAAGAAGAGAAAGTTCACCACTTATTACACTGCACCAGTATACATGCATTGTAATATGAAAATTAGGATAATCTGTGTCAACTGTTTTTATCAGTTCTCCCACCTTAATCTCTGTATCAAGCTCTTCTTTAATTTCCCTTACAAGTGCTGCCTGTTTCTCTTCACCTGGCTCTATCTTACCTCCAGGAAATTCCCATTTATCCTTAAATTCTCCATAACCACGCTGGGTTGCAAAGATTCTCTTGCCATTCTTTATTACCGCCGCCACAACTTCTATCGCCTTACTAATATGTCCATCTTCACTGACCCAGACATATTTTCCTTCTTCCAGCTTATTTTCTGCGATCCAGTCCTCTGTCACTTCAAAGCGTCTTCCATCTTCTAATTTAAGAACTGCACGAGGCCCATCCAAATGTTCCTCACAACCAAAATCAGCTTCTATTATGTCAATAATCTTAAAACGTCCCATGTTTATATTTTTCCTCTCAAAATCTCCAATTGATCTGGTTCCACATGACACCTTAAAAACAGAATTTCAACTCCTGCTTTTTTAGCATCTTCCATAGCAATACCAAATTCAGGATGCATCTTGGTATAAGCTCTAACCTCTGTCACACCATCCATCTGTATAACAAATGCAAGTGCCGTATTAAATCCCTCTTCTTTAGCTTTCATCAGCTCCCTGATGTGCCTCACACCTCTGTCAGTAGGAGCATCCGGAAAATATCCTATACCGTCAATTTCCAGAGTACAGCCCTTTACTTCCATAAGATATTTATGAAGAGTCCCATCCTTATCCAGCTTTTCCATATAGAAATCTATTCTGGATTCTCCATATCTATATTCCGGAACAACCTTGGTATAATTCTGTTTTTCCAGCCACTCCTTCACAACCTTATTAGGAGCCTGACTGTCTATATTGAAAAGAACTCCTGTATTCTTTCTTACTGCCACAAGATCATATTTTGTTTTCCTGCCAGGTGTTCCAGGAGCTGTAAGCCAGATCTCGCATCCAGGAATCAGCAGTTCCTTGCAACGACCTGTATTTTTAACATGCACTATTTCCTTCTGACCATCTATATCAACCTCTGCAATAAAGCGGTTTGGTCTATTCAAAAACACTGCCCGTGTTATATTTTTATACTTCATAATTATTCCGTAAAATACTCATTCAATAGCTTGTTGATATATGCACCGGTTACCGGAACTTCCTTATCAAACATCGCCCTTTCCAAATTAATTTTCTTATCATCAGATATTATATGGATACGGGGAATTCCTTCGTCATTCTTTATCACAAACCAATAAAAAGTTTTATTGTTGTAAATATGTTTTCTTTTTTCTTTTGGTGAAACAGACATATCATTTCTCCATATTTCATATAGTTTATTCACTTATGATATATTCGTATATATCCTCCCTTACTGGTGTATCAAGTTGCCATTCTATTTCCACAGCAGTCTTATTGGTATTAGCCATAACAACCTGTTGAAGCTTCCCAGTAGCTGACATTGTTCCAAGATAATAAAATTCCTTTGAAATTTTATCATCTTTGTTTTTTCTTACAAACAATTCTACGGATATCCCACGCTCTTTCGCATAGATGAAATTTTTTACATCCTCCGATTCTATTTTTCTACCGGACTTTGAAATAGCAATCAATCTAGAGGAGTCTAGAAAACGGTCTTCATATTTTGTTGTATCACTAATATCATCAGATTTATCATAGTTAATAAACACAGGGAATGTATTCGTTTTTTTATCATAAAAATATCCATTCATAACAGAAGATAAGTTTTTATCCCAGTTTAACAAACGACAAGCATCCTCGTAGGTATATTTCTGATAAAGCACCAGATCTGTATCCTTATAGCCCTTGCTATAATCCCTCTGATATCTGTATCTTCCAAACTCGATCAACTCTTTAACTATATCGTAGAAATCCTTATTTTTCATCATAGCCTCAAACGTCGAACTCGTCTTATAATCCCCTTCTTTATCCCCCTCGAGGAAGACACATTTATGATAGGTATTCTTCGCTGCGCCAGAAGCAAATTCATTTGTCATGACACTTATAACACTGTTAATCTCTTTATCACTTATATTTTTATTATATTTTTCTTTAAGATTGGATTTCATTCCACTTATCAAAGCATGACTATAGCTCATCATTCTATCAAGAAGTTCAATCTCATAAATCCTCTTACCATTTGCCAGTTTCTTAGAAATGAACTCCACCGCTTTTTCTTCATCCTCGGTGAGTCTTACCTTATAATCATCTTCATATTCCGTAAGGAACTTGTAGTATGAACCAAGCTTACTATCAAATATCCTAAGGACATCCATTTCTCCATATCTGTCAAAATCCATAAGACTAGGAATTCTGCCAATTTTATTCTTCAGATTCTTATAGTTTTCCTTGATCAGCTTTAAGTCACTGAAATTTGCTGTATCAATGGCTGCATAAATTCGTTTTCTTGATATCTCATCAAAATGAATCGTAGAAGCACCAGGTATTACCTTTTCTCCCTCAGCCACATAACGCCGGATGTTGTCCTTGTTATAAGTTCTATCCCCTGAGAGAGCAATCGGAATCATAAAATTATTCTTATAATTCCCAATAAAATCAAGGATAACCACAAACTCTTTATCCGTTGCATTTCTAAGCCCACGTCCTAACTGCTGAACAAAAACGATTGGCGATTCTGTTGGTCTAAGCATTACAACCTGATTGATCTCAGGAATATCCACACCTTCATTAAAAATATCTACCGTGAAAATGTAATCGAGATAATCTTCACTTGCACCAGTACCATTTATCACATCCAGTTTACTCTTTTGAGACTCCGTTGCGATTTCATTTATATCAACATTCTTAGTAAGCAGCTCAATTGCTTTTTCTCTTTCTTCCTGGCTGTCACTTCCAGTTAGGGCAGTAGTCTTATATCCTCTTTCATTAAACAACTCACTAAGCTTTTCAGCTTCATTTCTTGAACTGCAGAAAATAAGTCCCTTAACTCTATCCCCAGAATAACCATAGTATTTTATCTGCTGAATTATATAATCCACACGCACATCAGAAACAAGTCTGTTAAAATTTCTCAAACCTGTTTCTTCATCTATCTCTTCCCCATCTATATTAAGATCGGTGATCCCAAAATAATGGAAAGGACAAAGTAAATCCTCTTCCATCGCCTGCTGCAGCCTGATCTCAAGAGCAATATTATGATCAAATACAGAAAATACATCAAAGCTATCTGTTCTTTCCGGAGAAGCTGTCATTCCCAGCCAGAACTTAGGCTCAAAATATTCCATTATCTTCTGATAGCTGCCCGCCCCTGTACGATGGGCCTCGTCGATTATTATGGTTTGGAAATGATTCTTCTTAAATTCCTGTCTTACTTCCTCTTTAGCCATCATTTGCATAGTTGCAAAAAGGAAATCAGCTTCCATATCCTTATTATTTCCAGAAAGGAGTCCAAACTTTCTTGTATTTCCAAATACCATCTTATATGACTTCATGGCCTGTTTTGCGATCTGCTCTCTATGCACAACAAAAAGAACACGTTCATTTGCTCCTATTTTATTAAGAGCATCACGTACACCGAAGGCTGAAGCATAAGTTTTTCCCGTCCCAGTTGCACTGATGAGGAGCGCTTTGTCTTCACCATCATCAATCAGCTTGCTCAGGTTGTTGATAAAGTCTACCTGCATGGAGTTTGGTTTTAACCTATATTGCTCAAGAGATATAACCCCTTTATTTTGGCTATTTTCCTCGCTACTATTTGCAGCCACTTCTACTGCATTTTTAGCAGCTTCAAGAGCTATCTTTCTCTGTCTCTTTATAGTTTCATATTTTGTCCTATATTCATCTATAAATTCCTCATAGGTCCTAGTATGACTTCTATCATTCCAAAGCTTATCAAATGCACCACTTACAGTTTGGTACATTTCTCCTTCAGCAGTTGAAATAACTTTTGTATTCCATTCCTTATTAACTGAAAGGGCCTTCTGAGTCATATTTGAAGAACCAATAAGAATTGTAAATGTGCCATCATTTTTGAATATATAACCCTTTGTATGAAAGCCGATTCTTTCAGTATCTACTGCTGTCTTTTCACCATCAGCAGTTTCATATGCTTCAAATGGCACAGCTTCTTCTCTATACATACGAAGTTCTATGTTTTTAAGTTCCGCCAGCTT
Source organism: Lachnospiraceae bacterium UBA3772 (assembly GCA_002371025.1). GTDB lineage: Bacteria > Bacillota > Clostridia > Lachnospirales > Lachnospiraceae > Eubacterium_Q. The sequence continues at coordinate 14,283 of DFFQ01000047.1, forward strand.
ATCCAAAGCCTTAGGATCTGTAAAATTATTGTAATCTGTAGTAAGAACCCTGCCTGGAATCCCTTTCTCTTCAAGTTCTTTCAGTGTCTGAAGAAGTGGAGTTATTCCACCAAGAGTGATAAATGCAACACTAAAAACAAAGGACTCACATTTACGTAGTTCATCCTCTATCGTAGTCATTACCTTCACACCGTTTGTATGGTCATTTGAAATGAATGAAGGCTTATATGCTGCATTGGATTTATATGATGCATCTATAAATGCAGTAGTTGCACCGGATTTAATTTTTTCTATATAATCGTTCATATTTTTCCACCACTCAAGTGATATAGCATTATCTCTTATGAGTTTTACAATATCATAAATCATTTAATCATATTGTAGAAAGCCTCATTTAAATCACTATAATCCTTCTTCCTGTCATCAGGGATCTTATCTGAGATTTCTTTCTGTTTTGGTATCTCGGCCTTAATGAAATCAATAATCTCAGGTATATGTTCATTCAGCTCACTCTCTTCTGTAACCGCTTTTCGTTCCAAGAGTAATTCTATCGCCCTGAACAATTCATCATCGAGACCGTTCTGTGTACCATCAAAAAGTGTCAATAATTCTTCAAATCTCATCGGTGGGATACTGTGTGTTTTCTCAATCCAAATACAACAAAGAAGGGGTCTTAGTGCATAGAGATATTTCTTATATTTCACTTTATCTCCCATCAGGAATCCGTGATAAGTACTATTCGCAGTACCATAATAATGGCATACGGATGCCTTTTCTGAGAAGAATTGTCTGATCATCTTATCAAAACAGTCCCACTCCTCGGTCCGTCTGTATACAATCGGAGAATTCGCCCATTCCATAACATTTGGATTACCTTTTGCATATGCAAGCAGAGCTTTCTTTAAATCCCAGCCATTTATATCAAGAACCTCATCAAGCTGCCACTCTATTACATCTTTTCCAGGATCTAGCCTAAGGTATTCCTCAACCTTCTGCATATAAATGAATCTTACATCGTAATCGCTATCCGGAGATGCAAATCCCCAGGCACGGCTACCGGATTCTATCGCATAAAGTATTTTTACATTATATTTTTCCTCAACTGCATCAAGGGCATCTTGTATTTCTTTTTCAATATTTCTCATACTACAACTCCATGAAAATCTATATTTCACCCATAACAACTCTTCTGTTCACTTTTTCCACAAACCGCTCTATTCGCTCCATATCTGGACTATCCGGTAATTTACTGCTGTGTTCAGCCTCAGCATAACGATTTTCATATTCTGACACAATTCTGTAGAACTTATCTGTCAGACAGCTATCTTTCATGAACGCCCCATCTCTGATGCTTCTGAGAAGTTCCAGTTCAGCATCAGGTCGTCTCGTCCTTATAAGCCCATTTTTCAGAATATCCGTTCCCATCATAAAGAGACGTACCAGATGCATTGCATGCTTGTTAAGATGGTTATCATCTTTCTTCCTGTTTCGCTTTCCAATCTTGTCATATTCTCTGATCACAGTATTCATGGTATTCATCATTTCGTTATAAGCACGGATTGGAAGATGCTTCATATCACCATCTATAAAGATTTCCTTCTCTAGTCCCTCGGTAACAGCATCATCTATATAAATATGAGTTTCCCCCAGCCCGCCAAGAACCTGTCTTCTGTTATAATCATCTAAAGCATGCTTAACTGAACGCATGATATGCTCTTCTCTATCAGGCTGTGACATGGAATCACGGGCGATAGCATTTTGAAGCCTTCTTAATTGAGCATCAGCATAATGGCCAAATGAAGCCGCAGCTCTTTTTGATAAAAACATATCTTTATTATCCAACAGTTCCTGACCTATCTCAGACTTTATCACGTAATCATTCCCATCAATTCCAAGAATTTCAATTGTATTAGGGTTACAGCTGATTAAAAGCTTTACGATCTTATTAAATGAATAGATGACTGTATCTGTAACTCTATCCTCAAACTGTTCAAACTCAGAAAATCCTATCAGATCAGATGGGAGATTTAATGTTATTCCCCTAAAATCAACATCACTTCCTTCTCTGTTTGTGCCATAACCGTAACTTCCGGAAACCCCAAGCAGAATTATACGGTTTCCGAGTCTTGGGTTTTCTCGAATAAAATCATATTCAGTTTTCTTTATATACTCTCTAAAATCCATTATTCACACTCTTCAACACTCTACGATAATAGTAATATCTTCCTTTAGTATATTATCTCTACGATTCATATATAGCCCTTTCAATTATATAAGTTTATCGTCTTTCTTTAATATTTTATAATGCATTATATGTCTTCTCTTCAATTTTTCAATTTTTTTCTAACAAGCATCAGTGAGTATCCCAAAAGATTTTGGCCTCTCCATTTTTTAATATCAAACCTATCTGTATCTGTCATTGATAATCCAATTCCCCATACTAAATCTTGAACGGCACACTCTGCCAAAATAGCATCTCCAGTTTCCAAAAGTTTTATCTTCAGATCTTCATTCTGTCTGAATTTTTCAATTAACCCATTATATACGATCACCTGTCTCATACCATTCCAGATGGAATCATTATAATTTGAGACACTTCTTCCTAACGCCTTTATTTTGCCCACGTTACTTGTATTAAGTATCTGTACTGCGATATTTTCATCCTCAAAATAAATTGCTTTTTGATACATCATATACTGTTCCATCGATGTATATTTAACATCATCTACTACGAAATCTGATAAATACCAGTTACTCAAAAAACCATATGCTTCATCAGGATTGTGAAATCCAATAACATTTCTCATATTCTTATTCCTTATTCCGTCACTCTGCTCTACATCGTCCATTTTTCAGGACCTTAGATTTTCAGGACCTTAGATTTTTAGGTCCTAATAATTCATCAGCAAAGAAAAATAATATTATTTTTTGATATATAAATCTCTCAACGCATCTGTTTCCGTCTTCATATCAGAATCAATTCCTAAGTCCTTAAATACTATTTTTTCGTCAACAATTTCATTTATGAATCTGTCTATTGTTTCTGCCACATCTCCTCTTACCTCAACAACTTCATCATCCGGAACAATTTGAAAAAGCTGAAACACATCATTTTTGTGTTTTCTCAAATCTTTTGAATTCACATGTTTTCCGGCAGCCTTTTCATCTTTTAGATTAAGCCATGCATACATTTTAAATGGAATAATGTAGCTAGCCTTTAATACACCAAGTCCGTTGATTGTGGTTTTTCCTTTTCGCATAAAATCATAAAAATCATCATTCAACATTATCGCAGAAAGAGACGATATCTCCTCATCTATGTGAATAGGTATGATTCCACCCCCACCTTCTAGATGATAATCCGGTTTTCTCGAAAATCTATTGATGTCGAAGACAGTAAAATCTCACAAGCAGCACCGCCTATTATTGTATAACAATCTTCATATCCTTCAAAAAAATCTGCAAATTCTTTTATTCCTACAACTGCCATTCAAAGTCCTCCAAAATATCTTCCATTTCACCCTGAATTCTCGGATTGTTGTTATTCATCAACGAACAATATAACGAAATAAAGTCTACGTTTTTTCCTTCACTTAGTTTCCTTGGATCATAATCCCATAACTCAATTTTAATCATATCATCAGGATCATTCCAACTTGGTTCTTCTATTATTTTCATTTTTTGTACGATTGCATCTTTCTTCCAACATGCATATACTGGAACAACAGAAGGATTTATCATACTTATTTCTGATAAAGCATAGTCCGATGCAATAGGATACCCCTGAAATTGCTTATTTTTCTTTACGTATACAACCTTACTAACCGGAGAAACAAGCAACTGTTTTGCTCTATTAAATAGCTCTTCTGAAGAACCATCTCTTTCTACAAAGACACTTCTACCTTCTTTATACTCACAAATCAATCCCAAATCTAACAATTCCTTAGTCGCTCTTGTTACATAAACTGGATTTAATTGAAGCTGCTTTGCCAAATCTGCTTTTGAATACTGTTTTCGCGGTAAATACAACAGTTTTATCAGCAACAACTGAGCATTAGACGATAATTTAGTTCTTGCATTACCTTTAGTATTAGTAAATTTTTTAGTGAATAAAATCCCCAAAAACGGTAGAAATATCTGTGTAGGAAGCATCACAAATGGAATATGGTGTTTTACATATGAATTTCTATAGTTTTTATTCAAGCTTTCAAACCAAAACGCGACATTCCCACCCAAAGCAGCCTCATATAACCCAATTTCCTTTGAAAGAGTTCTGCTGTCCTTTGGTTCACTCATTTTTACAATATAAAAATCTACGTCTGAAGATTTTGCAATATATATTCTTCTTCCTGACGTCAGATATCTTGGTAACCCAGTTTTCTTATCATATGGATCAAGTGTTATCTCTAAACCGAATATAATATTGATTTGTTTTTCTAATTCAGCATTCATAATTACAAATATTTCAACCTTTTCATTCATGGTGTAATCGCTTATTTAATTGTAATTATATGGTTGTTTTGTCCAATTGTAAAGATTTTTGTAATCCTTGGTAATATCTTGATTTTTCCCTGACTTTGTCCCTATTATTACATATTACCCAGTAGCACTTATCCTGAGCTGAATTTATATGAATTATATTTTTTCGTCAGCATTTTCATCAAGCATTTTTTTATATAGCTTTCTATTCTTGTCCCAATCCGTCTCACCTTTTTGTTCTGATTTTAGCATATCAATTTTTTGTTTAAATGAATCTTTCCTGGTTTCATTTTCACGACATAAAGCTTCTATATCTACATAAACTCCCGGGATTCCATTATTCTTTACATTCTCGACCTGCTTATCCATATCTTTAAAAAAAGCATTATAGAAGCGGAAAACTTCATTTACAAATTCCTCATAATCCATCTCATATACGCCTCGAGGAGATGTCCATAAGCTTTTTTGGTTTTCATCTTCATAACTTCTCCAGTATATTTTGATCTTATCCTCATGCCTTACGCATCCAATAACCGGTCCACAGATTAAGTGGCCTGAATCAAATTGTCTAAGAAAAATCGGATCATACAACTCTTCATATATACCAAAATAAAACTCATCATATTCTTCATCACTAAGATCATAATGGAGCGAATCCCACTTATTAATTCTCTCATAAAACAATTCAATATCCTTGTATAGATAATCAGGAACCGACTCTGCAACAAATGGTAATATATCAAAAAAATCTTCCATAAATCTACTAAGCTGATAATTGTTATAAATAATAGGCTTACCCATTTCATCATCACGTGCTTCGGTGTATTCATATATTACGCTGTCTCCGGCTTCTATCCACAGGAGCCCATCCGTAAGCCCAAACCAATGCAATGATTTACCCCAGGGAACTATTTCATCCGGCTTCTTTAAAATATGATTTATCCTAAACATATATTTTTCTTAACTCCTTCACATATTAAAACTCCGCGTATTATCTATATTTCTCCGAGAACGCTTCTTTTATTACAGATTGTGACATCTGATCAACAGTATCTGAGTAATTTTCAAACTCATTTATAAGCTCCCTGTATAATTCCTGATGTGCGCGAACAAACTTTCTTTCATCCGCAACCATAAGATGCTCTTTTGCCTGATTTATTAACCTTGCTGCCACATCCGAACGCCCCAGAATATTTCGATTATAAAAAGCCAAAATAACCCTTGCATTATAATCTGTATCAGCCTCGATTGATTCTTTAATATCATCATAATATCGATTTGCTTTTTCTTCGGGACAAATATATGAATAATAAAGCAGGACAGCGTAATAAGCCCCTATATAACCTTCATTACAGCTCATCTTTGTTACATCACTAGTATTTTTTGACAGGAGATGCTCAAGAAATCTTACTGTTCCATCCATCTGATTCATATCTTTTATATACAAAGCCTTACAAAAACACATAGTTAGATATCCTATTTTTATACTATCATTTGCCTCCATCCCGCAAACTCTTACAGGTGTAACACTTAGATGGTCAAAGCTAAACCCGTTGCGAAGTTTTATCATTTCGTCGCAAAATTCTTTACTAAGTAATATATTCTCTCCACTCGTTACATGAAAAACAATAGAAAGATAAAAAATGCTAAATATAACCAGCATACCGATGATTATAGCAGCATACAAAACCACATTTTCATATTCGTCTCTTTCTATCCCAAACTTTGTTTTTATTCTCATCATCGGAATAATAACGTCGTAAAAGATCATTGCAGAAATTAAAAGATTATTACCCATCAAAAAGAAAGCATTTATCTTCTCATGTCTCACATCCTTATTTATATCCATTGGAGGTTTTTGAGTCATGTAAATTTTAGGGATCAATAAAAATTTTACCTTTCTTTTTTCAAATTCTTCCTCTTGGATCACACGAGTATAATTAATCCCTAAAAATGAAAAACCACGCACAAAATAACCATGTAAATTTCCCCTGATAAAACTAACCATATCAAGTACAATAAAAGAAATAAAAACACCTGAAAATGTTCCTAAAAGAATTACCAAAGCTGTCCAAACAATATCCATCGTTATACTATCCTTTCCCTGCATAGCCTTTTGGATTAATTATAACACACAAAAAAGAACCTGCATAATGCAGGTTCTTTGGAATAATGTAGAGTAATATATTATTTATCTTATAACTGCATTTTTCTATTCATCTGATCCTGAACCCTTATCCTTGTTCAACGCTCCAATGACAGCTGAAAAAATAAAAAGTAATGCAGAACTGATCAGTACGCCTCCAAGAATATCAGTAAGCCAATGAACTCCAGAGAAAAGTCTTCCAAAAACGATGGCAATAAGGATTAAGATTGATACAATCCTTACTGATTTACAGATTGATTCATTCTTTATATATTTATCAATTATGATAAAAGTACTTCCCATTATTACAATACCAAGCATTGTATGTGATGATGGAAATGATGCTTCTACATGCTCTTCATCTGGCATTATAACTGGTCTGTAATTTATGATCACCTTTTCAAATATAACATATAAAGCAAGTACTACAACATAAAGACCTGCAAGAGCATAAATCTCAGGATCTACCTTTGCAAAGCTCTTTCTCTTGATCAACTGAACAAGTCCAAGTAAAGCAAAGCAACCGGCAACTGCAAGGGCAAGAAGACCAAGAACTTCTGTAATCTTATAAAGTGTCATATTAAGACCTGTTGCATCATTCATCGCTTTATTGATTCCAGCAAATCCAATGCTACTTCCTTCTGGTCCTATCTGCTGAACATCAACTGTTTTTACCAATACTATAAGTACCGCAAAAAGAGCAGCGCAGATAACTGATGATATCATTTTTCCTTTTTTCATTTCCTTTTAGTCCTTCCTTAGCAGATTTTATCTGCCTATACTTTTAATCCATGTGTGATTATAACAAAATAACCTGAATAATAAAACTATATAAACCTTAACCTTTTATTAATTCTTTTATCTATTCTTTACTTCATTTTCTATCTGAATTTTTTTCTATCATAGAAAGAGGCACTTGCTCTATGTCAAAGCTGGAATCCTTATGTATAGTTATAAGTGTTCCACCTCTTTGATCCACGTCATATTTAATTCCGGGCATGGCAAGATAATCTATACTCATTCCGTAAGTCAGCTTTATTCCCTTATATTCAATGCAGGCATTATTATAATGGTCATGTCCACAAAATGTTGCCTTGGTACTTCCTAATTCAACCATAGTATCAAAAAGATCACTTGGCAGTTCAGAACAGCATACCTTACCTTTTACCTTTTCATTATTTTCTCCAAAATAATATTTAACTTCATTACTTCCCGCTTCATATAGCTCGTAAGCAGTTTTATATTCCTGAAGAGGGATATGGAAAAATACAAGAGACGACACCGTGTGCCCCTCCATTTCATTTAGTCTCTCAATCTGAGATCTATACCATGCTACCTGATCCTCATGAATATAATCATATTCATTTAAACCGTCACCAGTATATGCATTTGAATCGATCAAAAACAGAGCCTGATTCAAACTTCCATCAGCATTTCTTAATTCGATCAGCTGATTACTTCTTCCCGATATAGGTGGCTGAGAATATGGATATAGAAGTGTTTCAGAAGTGTAAAATGATAGGGATTTATATAATGAATTCAGATCATTTTGGCTTCCTGTGGCCAGACTTTCTGTATCATGATTGCCATAAGTAAAGGCCCATGGAATTCCCATATTTCGCATGAACTGCGCAAACTGGCTTACTGGAGCCGTATTATTAAAGGACATGGACATTACTCCCACCGGAAATGTAAGGTCTCCTGTAACTATCACTAAATCCGGCCTGGTATACTCAATCTCCTCATACACCGCCTTTAATGCCATCATATCTTCCTTATAGGAATAAAGACTTCCTCCAAGATGGATATCAGTAAGCTGAAGTATCTTAAAATCGTCCTCTTTTGCTGTTATAGTATAAACTCCCGTCTTATCATCATAAGTTATCTTATCTTCAGTATGGGCGACCTTTGGAGTCTTTGTAATATAATCCAGAGTAAACCATGTATCCTTCTGCATATAAAGTCCAAGTCCAATTACTAAAGCAATAGCTATATACATTACGATACGTGGTATATTTACTACCAGATTATTATATGTTATCTGTTTTCTGAGAGTATTATTATAGATAATGGCCAACGTGAAATATATTACAGTGAGAATAATGTAAACAACGATAAGAGATTTTACTCTTCTCTGGAAAATGATAATAAATATATAATTAGAAATCCAATATGTGGCTGAAGCAAACCAATAAATCTTTAAGTGTTTTATAACCGTATTATGATCCGGCATATCAATTCTTGCCTGAATCAGTCTGGAGCATAAAGCTTCCTTGATATGAAAGAAAACCGGCAATTCTACCACAACAAAAATAGATGCAAAGGACATCCAGATTTCTCTGTACTGAATTTTTCCACCAAGCACCATAGATACATTATTTATAAATAGTCCAAAAAGAACAACAAATATTACTGCCAGTGAATTAAAAGTTCTCTTAATATATTTATCTGATAATCTATGAAGATAAACTATAGCTTCTGCATCATATTTTCTCACTTCCAGAAACTTATGCTCTTTAATGATAATCCTGTTATATATAAATATTCCAATGGCAAATGATAAAATGCTGATAAAAAGATTCATGAGTATTATCGGAACACTTATATGCATGATAAATACATTTACAAAATAAATGCCGCCAAACATAAAGAACAAGGAGGCAAGATAAATCTTGCCCCTTTGACTGCTTATTTCTTTTTTTGTTTCATATAGGTTCTTCTCCATAGTAATCCCCCCGAAAACTATAAAACCTTCAAATTACTTTATTACTATATCGCCTTCATTATTATAATCCAGACCGCTTTCAAATGCACATTTTGCAGCATGATAAAGGTATGCTGTATCCTTTACCCCCTGAGTCTCATAAGGTGAATGCATTGCCAGCTGTGGAAGTCCAATATCAACTGACTTAACTGATATCTGGCTCTGAGCTATATTTCCTAATGTTGATCCCCCCAGCATATCTGATCTGTTAAAGAATGTCTGATAAGGAATCTCATTTCTATCAAGAATTGTCTTAAAGATTGCTGATGAAACAGCATCTGTTGTATATTTCTGGTTTGCACTATACTTGATCACTATACCCTCATTAAGGTATGGTCTGTTGGTTGGATCTGACTTCTCAGCAAAATTTGGATGAACTGCATGAGCATTATCTGCTGATATCATATAGCTTCTATCAATTCTTCTCTTAGGTGATACCTCACTGAACACTTCGTTGATCCTGTCTATTACATCCTTAAGAAATGTTCCAGCAGCTCCCTGTTTTGATCCGCTTCCTACTTCTTCATTATCAAATATTGCACATACAGCAGCACTGCTTTCTGGTGCAGCATCTATAAATCCTTTAAGTGAAGCATACGCAGATGAAAGATCATCTAAACCTTTACTTGAGATATATTCTCCATTAAGTCCGATCTTTGCTGCTTTCATTCTGTTATATAAATATAAATCTGTATCGATTATATCTTCTTCATTGACACCAAGTTCCGCTGCGATAAGATGAAGGAGCCGTGACTGATTCTTATCCTTATTCTCAGCTTTTTCTTTATCACCGGCATCTGTAAATAAAGGAAGGAGTTCTGTCTGAGCATTTATCTTATGCCCCTGATTTGCATCTCTATCCATATGAATAGCAAGACTTGGAATTATAAGTAAATCCTTATCGATATCCACAAGTCTTGTTCTGATTCCTTCATCAGTTTTAATTATCACTCTTCCTGCCACAGATAAAGGTCTGTCAAACCAAGGATTTATAAGCATTCCGCCATATTTTTCTATATTAAGCTTAACATACTTATTTTCCACTACAATTTCTGCATTTGCCTTTATCTTAAAAACTGGAGAATCTGAATGGCTGGCCATTATCATAAACCCAGCAAAATCCTTCCTCGGGATTTCAAAAGCAATGATTGCTGAATCATTTCTCTTTACAAAATATTTTCTACCTGGGATTATATTCCAGTCATCTCTTTCATAAAGCTCTCTTGCGCCAGCTTCTATAAGCATTTCAGCGGCATTTTCTACAGCAAAAAATGCATTTGGACTCTTATCAAGGAAATTGATAAGTCCATTGTTTACTTCATCAAAATTGTATTCTTTCATAATGGTCTTTCCTTTAAAGATAAATTATCCCTAAATACTTTTATCCCTCAAATATAATTTTAGTTTTTTCACAAAAAATCGTCAAGGAAGTAAATATATATTGTATGATTTATTTACAATTTTATTTCATTTATGTTATATTGACATAAGATAAAAAAATAATTTATAATATCAGATGAGTGAAACGCTTAAATCGTTTTATAAGTCGAGGGGTATATAATATGGCAAGAGATAAAGTAACAATTAGGGAAGTAGCAAATGCTGCAGGAGTGTCAATTGCTACTGTTTCCTATGTAATAAACAATCGTACAGATGTAAAAATTTCAAATGAAACAAGGAAGAAAGTACTTCAGGTTATTAATCTTCTTGATTATACTCCGAATGCAGCAGCTAAAGCCCTTGCTGCAAATCAGTCAAACAGAAAAAGTCAGCTGGCATTTTTTAATGCATCACTTCAGTCTTCACTAAATAGCGCTGAAAGTTTTCTTATATTCCAGTGTCTTTCAAATTATTTTCATAAGAAGGGATTTGAGATCCTCCTTCTTAATAATGAAACCTATGACAAATGTGATCAGGCAGATACCATTATCTGCTACAACATAAATCGCGATGATTTTATGAAGCTTGGTGATAATAACTTTATCCCACTCATTGCTTTGGATTGTATGATAAATGATCCTATCTTTTTCCAGATCAATGCTGCACCTGAAACACTTGTTGAAAATGCAAGAAAACAGTTTGGCAGAAAGAAATATATTTCATTAATGCTTGATACAGAAAATAAAGAGAAGAAACATTTTTACACATCTTCTCTTCCAAATATGCATTTTACATCCGATATCAAGGAAATCTTATCCTATGAGGATCAGAATATTCTTGTTTATGAGAAAGTTCTTTATGATCTCTTAAAGGAAAAGAATAATGTATGCTATGTTCCATCTCTTTCTGAAGAGAAGCTTGAAAAGCTAGAGCAGTGTATTGATACAGCTATAAAAAAAGCTCACAAAGAAAATTATAATGTGCTTATGTAACTTAATAATCTTTATATTTATTGGATTAATTTATATAATATGAAAACAAACAAAATATATCAAAAAACGAGTGGCATACGCCGCTCGTTTTTTGTGATTATTATTTTTACTTTAATTTATCACTCCACAAATCATTCCAAAAACCGCCCTCTTGAATTGTGTTATTACTATATTTTGTTCCATTATAACAAATAAGATAATACTGCATTCTCTTTCCTTTTAATTCGCCTTTGGTAAACACATTAACAGCATTAATAGTATCATTAATACTATTACTACCATTATGACTGTAATTTCTAGGACTATCTTCAGTCCACTGTCCATTAAAGTAAAAAAGCATTTTTGAATCCTTTGTTTCTTTATATATAGCATAAAAAACTGTATATTTATCATGCTTCGTCATATTAACGCCCTGCATTAAAGAATTAAAACTGGATCCAGGATTGTTGGCATTACTTCCAATACCTATAAGGAAAAGGAATGGTTCTTCATCCTCAGACATTCCAAGTAAACTAAGAACTCTCTTTTTAAAACTTGATGTGGTGATATCCTGATCCCCATTATTTTTTGAACCAGCGGCATTACCATCGCTTGATTTTCTTCTTGCTTCAGGAATAACAGGTGTTTCTGTTGGAACGTCGCCATTTTTAGCATATAAATCAATCAATTCAGACTGTACCGCCTCAAGCATTTGCCTTGCTCTGGCCAAATCTTTTTTATTTCTTGCTTTTTCAATATATCCAAGCAAAACTGGTACAAGTACGGCCGCAAGCACTGCAAGAATAACCAGTACAACGATAAGTTCTACTAAAGTAAAACCTTTATTCTTTTTTCGCTTTTCTCTCATCATACTCTAACACTATGCGTTTCTCCTAACCCGCATTTTCCCTTTCAAAACTCACTTTCCATATGTCTTAAATAATTTCCACTTTCTCACTAATTATCTGTCAAAATTTTCAATAAAAAACATGCACTTTCTAAAAATAATTATATATTTAAGAAAGATGCATGTCAATTAACGTTATGTAAACCTTATGTGATATTTTTATGCCTCTTAATTTTTCTTATTATAGCAATTTTTTCTTCTTAAAGAATAGCAATCCGCAGATGATTATAAGAGTACTTACACCTATAACAATTGGATATCCCCATCTTGTATCAAGTTCAGGCATATATTTGAAATTCATTCCATACCAGCCTACTATAAGTGTAAGAGGCATAAAAATAGTTGTAACTATTGTAAGGATAGTCATTATCCTGTTCTGCTTTACTTCAATCTGAGTACGGTACATATCGCGAAGCTGCATGGTGTAATCTCTAAGTGATGCTGCAAAATCGTGAAGTCTGGTCACCCTGTCAGTAAAAAGTCTGAAATACCTTGTATTCTCATGCTTAAAGAAGTTATTTTCATTTTCCTGGAATTCCTGACCTAAATCCACCAGCTGTTCGTAATGGATCCTAAGATTTCTCAGATCATTTCTTATCTCATTTACTCTTGTTAAGTCTGTCTCTGTAGAAGGATCCAGAATATCTTCCTCTATATCAGCCAGCTCTGTTTCATAACTTTCTAGAATATGAAGGTCTCGATTTATTATTGTTTCAAGGAAATCATAGATAAATCTTTCAAGACTTGGCATTCTCCACTTTTTTGTGCGAGCTATTCTCTTTAAAATCCTTGCTACTACTCCTGTAGAATCAATAAAAACCATGCCCCTTTCATCCAGAGCGAAGGCATATTGATAATCATCTCCACATATATCTCTTCTGCTTGGAACTGAAAATGTTCCAGTAAGAGAATCATAGTTTACTTCCGCTTTTGTATTATGAATATCCTCTGTATTGATATCCATTTCAATTCCCATATCAAATCTGTTCTGCTGATTTTTCCACTCTTCCATATCCAGCACTGCAACATACTGATACTCGCCTTTTTTTATTTCTTCAAATGTACATTCTGTAAGTGTTTCTTTTATAAGATAATACATGGCATTTACCTCCATTCTTACATAGTATATCACAAACCTGTCTCGCCTTGCGACAATCACTATTGCAAAAGCCTTTCTATATGATATATTGGATATAAGGTTAATGAAAAAAATACTAGGGGGAAACTATTTTCGATGCTGAATCTTGAATTTGCAATATGTGATACAGACTCATTATTTTGTGATAGGTTATCTAAAGATATTCTTAAATATTCAATTAATAATATTAAATTTAATATTACTACTCACTCATACTGTTCTTCATCAGAATTGATAAATGATATTTTTAAAAAAAATTTTGCTCTTTATTTTATCAATTTAAAAGTTGGAGAAACTTCGGGAATACTACTTGCTAAAACAATCCGCAGTATGACTTTAACCAATAGCTCTATTATTTTTACAGGAGAAGAAAACACTAATCTTTATAATTTAACAGACATTCTGTCTGTACATCCATATTCATTCTTATCTAAGGATTCTAATTATGAACAGCTTTATAAACTACTAAATGATTATTGCAATGATTATTATAACCCTCATCATGCATATACTTTAATAAGAAATAATGATTCAATTAAACAAATAGATTTAGCAAATTTGATCTACATAAGCAAAACCGGAATCAATAGTCAGCATATATCCTTTCACACGACTGATGGAATAACAACAATATATGGAAGTCTCTTCCATTGGAATGAAAGACTTATTCCACTTGGTTTTTTCCCTAGCTATAGAGGCTTTCTAGTCAATCCAGCTTTTGTTGATCATATCGTTGATCATTTACTCTTTTTGACTAACGGAGAGGTACTTCCTCTGAATAAAGCCTGTGAAAAAAAACTAAAAGATACTCTTATTAATAATATAATTACAATATAAAAAGAACCACAGTTTGTTGCTGTGGTTCTTCCAACATTATTTTATATTTTCTTTAACAAGTTTTATTATCTGAACAAGAACTGTTGGGGCTACTGCAAGTCCAAGGATCTGTATGATTTCTGTCTTACCAAGAACAGATACAGCAAAAAGATTTCTTCCTACTACTGTAAATACAGATAATGCCACAAGAATTGTTCCTATCAAAAATGCGCCTAAGCTATATGGATTCTTTCTAAATCCCAACTTGATCAAGCTTCCCTTTCCTCTGCAGTTAAAACCATGGAAAAGTCTTGCCATAGTAAGAGTAAGGAATGCCATAGTGCATGCCATTGCCGGGCTTACTTTATGTCCAATAAGATATGCAACAACAACCACAACAGAAATAAGTGCCCCCTGAAGAATCATCTTTATATTAAATGACTTATCCATAAGATTTGCCTTTGGATCACGTGGAGCTGCTTTAAGAACCTCTCCTTCATCCGGTTCCATACCAATAGCAAGGGCTGGAAGTGAATCTGTTACAAGGTTAATAAATAAAAGCTGTACCGCTTTAAATGGTACCGAAAGTCCTGCAAATGATGTAAAAAGTACTGTAAGAATAGCTGCAAGATTTCCTGAAAGCAGGAAAAGTATTGTATTCTTAATGTTTGCATATACAGTTCGACCATTTGCTACAGCTTTGATTATTGTAGCAAAGTTATCATCTGAAAGGATCATAGAAGCAGCATCTTTAGATACTTCTGTTCCGGTGATACCCATGGCAACACCGATATCTGCCTGTTTTAAGGCTGGCGCATCATTTACACCGTCACCAGTCATTGATACGATCTTACCTTTTTTCTGCCATGCATCTACTATACGGATTTTATTCTCAGGTGAAACTCTGGCATATACTGATATTTTTTCAATCTTTTCAGCAAGTTCCTCATCTGTCATTGCATCAAGTTCCATACCGGTAACTGCCATATCACCCTCTTCAAATATTCCGATCTGACGTGCGATTGCTCTGGCTGTGATCTTATGATCACCTGTTATCATTATTGTTCTTATACCAGCTGAATGAGCATTCTTAACTGCTTCCACAGATTCCGGTCTTGGTGGATCCATCTCTGAAATGAGTCCCAGGAAAATATAATCTTTTTCTGTTTCAAGGTTAAGTTCTTCATCTGTTTCTTTATAAGCAAATGCCAGAACTCTGAGCCCATTTTCTGAAAATATACGGTTCTGATCCTTGATTTTTTTCTTATCTTCATCTGTAATAGGACGGATCTTGTCATCCTTTAATCGAATCTCTTTACATCTTTCTAAAAGCACATCTAAAGCACCTTTAGTAAATACTGTAGGCACTCCGTGAATATAATGCTTTGTACTCATAAGCTTACGATCTGAGTCAAATGGAACTTCTCCATGTCTTACAAGCATTTCTCTAAGGTCATCTGTGCTAAGATGAAGATCATCGCCACCCTTTTTAAATCCGTTAACATGACGGAACATTTCAAGGAGTGCATATTCTGTAGGATCTCCGATTCCCTTACCATCAACAATTGAAGAATCATTTGTAAGAGCTGCGCTATAAAGCATGTATCTATGTAACTGCTGTTTTAAATCCATATCTTCAGGCTTTAAAACTTCTTCACCAATATAGATTTCCTGAACTGTCATTTTGTTCTGTGTGAGTGTTCCAGTTTTATCTGAACATATAACAGATACACATCCAAGAGATTCAACAGCTGCAAGACTCTTTATTATGGCATTTTCCTGAGCCATCTTACGGGTTCCCATAGCCTGAACGATAGTGACTATTGAACCAAGAGCTTCTGGAATAGCTGCAACTGCAAGTGCTACTGCAAAAAGGAGTGCATCTAACACTTTCATTCCCTGGATCATTTCAATTCCAAATACAAGAGCTGAAATGATAAGAATTCCCACTGCAAGTCTGCCTGAAAAACGATTTAAGCTTTCCTGTAAAGGAGTTTTCTTCTCCTTTGTCTTATTCATAAGTGTTGCAATCTTACCGATTTCAGTTTTCATTCCTGTTTCTGTAACACAGATAACTGCTCTTCCGTAAGTTACAAGGCTTCCTGAATAAACCATGTTAAGACGATCTGCTAATGCAGTCTCTTTATCAAATGTAACTTCTTTTTTATCTATATTTGTAGATTCTCCAGTAAGTGATGCTTCATTTACCTGAAGAGAATAGTTTTCAATTATACGTCCATCTGCAGCAATAATGTCACCAGCTTCTGCGATAACGATATCACCAGGTACTAAGTTCTGTGATTCAATTTCTTCCTTGATACCATTTCTCATTACTTTAACATGTGGTGAAGATAATTTCTTTAATGCATCCAGTGATTTCTGCGCCTTTACTTCCTGCAGAGTTCCTAATACCGCATTAAGCATGAGTACTGCAACTATAACTAATGTACTTTTTACATCCCCTGTAATTGCAGATATTACTGCTGCTATAATAAGAACAATAACCAGTAGATCCTTAAACTGCTTAAGGAAAATCTGAAGAGGTGTCTTCTTCTCTCCTTCTTCTAATTTGTTCTTACCATACTTAGCTAGTCGATCTTCCACCTGCTCTTTAGTAAGACCGTCGGAACTGCTGTCCATTTCTTTAAGAAGTTCCTTCGTTTCCATCTGATACCATTGTTTCATACACATTCTCCTCTCAACTTTTACAAAATGTATCTATGATGTTTTTTATCTAACAAGGCGAAAAAAAAGAGACTTTCGTGTAGAGGGATTTCCTTTGGAAATTCTCTGCACAAAGTCTCATCACCATTCTATATATTAACTGGTATAACCTGCCATCCTTTACGGAGTGGTTTGTTGACAAGGTTATTTTGATTACTCCCCTATATGCTCTTTATTTATTCGCCTGTTTAAAGACAATGTAGCAAGGATACCACAAAAAACATTCATCGTCAAGCTAAACCATTTTAATTTAATTGGCCAAATCATTACCTGTTTAACGTTAAATTGTTAGTTTCTGCTGAACTCAGTAAGCTTTAATTCAGGATTTCTCTCCTGTACCATTCCCACGCTCCATGCGTTGATAAAGAGGAGAAGAGGATTACCCTTTAAGTCCTTAATCTTCTTCATATCTGAAGTTCCATTTATCTGATTAACATTAACTTCATCCTTATTTTCAATCCAACGGATATGCTCATAAGGAAGTGGCTCTAAACGAATATCCACATTATACTCATTTTCAAGGCGGAATTTAAGAACATCAAACTGCAGGGTACCAACTACACCTACAATTATCTCTTCCATACCAGTATTAAATTCCTGGAAAATCTGTATTGCACCTTCCTGAGCAATCTGGCTGACACCTTTAATGAACTGTTTTCTCTTCATGGTATCCAGCTGAATAACTCTTGCGAAATGTTCCGGTGCGAAAGTAGGTATACCTTCATAGCAGTATTTTTTATTGCCTGCCACTAAAGTATCACCAATAGAGAAAATTCCTGGATCAAATACACCAATAATATCTCCTGCATATGCTTCAGAAACAATATGTCTTTCTTCTGCCATCATCTGCTGTGGTTGTGAAAGCTTAATTTTCTTATTTCCCTGCATATGGAACACTTCCATTCCTGCATCATATTTTCCTGAGCAGATACGCATAAAGGCAATACGGTCTCTATGAGCCTTATTCATATTAGCCTGTATCTTAAATACAAAAGCTGAGAATGGATTTTCTACAGGTTCTATTATTCCTTCTGTTGAATTTCTTGCAAGAGGTGAAGATGTCATTGCAAGGAAATGTGACAGGAATGTTTCAACACCAAAGTTTGTAAGTGCTGATCCAAAGAATACAGGTGATAATTCACCCGCATCAACCTTTGCCTGATCAAATTCGGCTGAAGCTCCGTCTAAAAGCTCCACATCTTCCATAAGTTTCTCATAATACTCATCACCTATAACTTCACGAAGACGAGGATCATCTATTGATATATCTTCTTCTTCAACCTGCTTTTGTCCATTAGAGGTGGCTGTAAATTTAGAAACAACCTTAGTTTTTCTATCAAATGTTCCTTTAAATCCTTTTCCTGAACCGATTGGCCAGTTTATTGGACATGTAGCTATTCCTAAGACATTTTCGATTTCATCTATAAGTTCAAATGGATCATTTGCATCTCTATCCATCTTATTGATAAATGTAAATATAGGTATATGACGCATTACACATACCTTAAAAAGCTTAATTGTCTGTTTCTCGACACCCTTACTTCCATCGATTACCATGACTGCTGAATCTGCTGCCATAAGGGTACGATAGGTATCCTCAGAGAAATCTTCATGTCCTGGTGTATCAAGGATGTTGATACATTTTCCATCATAATTAAACTGTAAAACTGATGAAGTAACTGAGATACCACGCTGTTTTTCAATTTCCATCCAGTCGGATACTGCATGCTTTGCTGTTTTTTTACCCTTAACAGATCCTGCCAGATTTATAGCGCCTCCATATAAGAGAAACTTCTCTGTAAGTGTTGTCTTACCTGCATCCGGGTGAGAGATAATCGCAAATGTTCGTCTCTTCTTAATTTCTTCTTCTAACTTAGCCATTTTAAAAACTCCATTCTATTAAAAAACAAATAGATATTATACATTGTTTATAAGGAAACTTGCAATCACATGTTGAATATCACATTTTTTCTGATCTTGTTTCTATATAATTCTGCATTTTTTCTGACCTGTTATTAAGACCATCAATGATTTATATGCCACTTTTTACCTCTATAGGGACAACAATGCCATCTTCCTGAATAATAAAATCCAATTCCCGTTTACTAGTTTCATTTTTATAAAAATACATGACATAACCATTTTTATAAAGTGCATCTGCAATAGCCCAAAATTTTAATGAAGTAATTGCCTATTCACATTCCTGTATTTCATCGAAAAAAAGCAAAGTTTTACCCGGAATTATTTTTTTATCTGGAAATCTAAAACGCAGCGCCCCAATCGAGTAGGAGGGAGTGATTAACTCCCGTCCTCTCACAGCACCGTAC
>DFFQ01000047.1:34027-41859 GCA_002371025.1 Lachnospiraceae bacterium UBA3772
ACTGATAGGCTGTGGCTAAATCATAAAAGCCACTGTTTATCAAAGAGAATCATGGTTTTAGATATACACAGATGTACGGTAAAGCGCGCATGGTAATGAAGGTCGCGCTTACCTTTGCGTGCATGAATTTAAAGAAGCTTGCAAAAATACAACAAGAATGGGAATTAGAAATGGCCTAATAACAGGCTCTCTTTCGCAAAAATCTAAAATTACTCTGCAAAAAAAGGAAAGGATGCTGCAAAACGAAGTTTTGCAGCATCCTCTTTGTCTACAGTCTGAAAAGCCCTGGAAAAACCAGGGCTTTTGTTTAATCATTTCGGGACATAATCAAAAATGCTTGACAGACCTCTTATGTATCTGAATGTATCTAAATGTTAAAAAAATAGCTCTAAGAAAATTATCCAGCACCATACAGTACCATACAAAATCGAGGCCTGCTCCAAATATTTTTACTCCGATCCCACATATTGCAACCCTCGAGATCCACATAGTAAGCGTTCCGATGACAAATGGCTCCTTAGTTCTTCCGGCCCCTTCAAAGATACCTTGCATCACCAGACTCAGGGCAAATATAGGTTCACTGAATGCAACTATCCTTAAACATCCGCCTGCCATTGAGATTATTTTTTTATCATTAGAAAATGAAGCTGTTATCTGTCTTGAATTGATAAAAAGTATTATGCCTAATATCAACATACTTCCCATAGCCAGTATGGTAGATAACTTTACAATAGAATTAAACTTTTTGTCATCTTTTTCTCCCAAAGTCTGCCCCACCAAAGGTGCAACTGCCCTTTCCATTCCAACTGCCGGAATATAAAAGAATGCTTCCGTTGTATACGCAATTGAATGAGCAGCCAGCTCCACTGTTCCGAGCGATGTAACATATGTGGTAAATATCAGTCTACCCAATCCGGTTATAAATCCATTTAATGCCGATGGAACACCCACCTTAAAAAAAGTCCCAAGCATTTGAGGATCAGGTAAAGATTTCTCAAACCCCAGCTTCTCCTTTCTTTTCACCATGATAAGGATTATAATTCCTCCCACAGCGATAGAAATGGCCGTTCCTATAGCAGCGCCATTAACGCCTAATCCAAATCCAAATAACTTGATATTTTTACCAAACACCTTCACGACTCTGGATGGAAATATAAAAATATAATTAAAAATAATATCAAGTATATCTACAAGTCCGTTAACGATCATTATTGCCTTTACATATCCTACAGATCTCAATAAGGAACCAAGTATAGAGGTAACAACAAAAAGTAACAGACTTGAATATGCTATGATAAAATAATTTCTGAATTCTACCCTTAATTTATTATCAAACCCCATAATAACAGGCACAATAAACGCTAGCAGCAACGCAAGGAGAAAAAAAGTAATTCCAATTATTATTGAATAATATAACGCCTGAGTTGATGCTCTTTTAACTGCGTCTTCATCTCTCTCCCCATACTTTTTTGCTGTATACGCAAGTACCCCCGTTGCCATATTGGCCGCTGGGAATTTTATAACAAACTGTACCTGCGATGCCAGTCCTACAACTGCTGTTGCCTTCACGCCCAATGAACCTACCATCCATAAATCTATATATTGAACCAATGCCTGAAGTGCAAACTCAATTATTGCCGGTATTGCATATTTAAATATAATACATATCGGGTTGAATAACTCTCTCAAGAAATTTTTTGGTTCGTTCCTGCTTTGGATGGAAAAAGATCTCATCTGCCGTTCCCTCCTCAACTACATTTCCATCAGCCATAAAAACGACTTTGTCCGCTACTTCCTGAGCGAACTGCATTTCATGAGTAACGATCACCATAGTTATTCCTTTTTTTGCGACTTTCTTTATTACTGCTAATGTTTCTCCTACAAGTTCAGGATCAAGGGCTGAAGTAGGTTCATCAAATAGTATTACTTCCGGCTGAAGTGCAACTGCTCTTGCAATTCCTACCCTTTGCTGCTGTCCACCTGAAAGCTGCGAAGGGTAATGATCTTTTTTATCCAACAGTCCTACCCATTCCAACGCGTCCTCTGCTTTCTTTACAGCTTCCTTTTTAGGAATTTTCTGGACAACTGTAAGTCCTTCCATCACATTCTGCAGTGCAGTTTTATTAGCAAATAAACCATAGTTCTGAAATACAAATGCCGTTTTCCTTCTTACGTTTAAAATGTCTTTTGAGCTTGCTTTATGAAGATCATATGTGTCTCCAAAAACAAGCGTACCTGAGTCGGCACGTTCCAAAAAATTAATGCAGCGAAGAAGCGTTGTCTTTCCCGAACCACTTGGTCCAAGTATAGCCACTACCTGTCCATCATCTACAGATAGAGATACATCTTTTAATACTTCTAGTTTTCCAAAACTCTTTTTAACATTTTTAAGTTCTATCATATCGGAATCTTTTGCTCCTCCTTTCCAATAATTTAAGTACCATCTCAAATATTATCGTTATCAGCCAGTAAACCAGGGCCGCTGCGATATAGCCTTCTAAAAATCTATATGAAGCAACACAAGGAGTTATTGCTGCAACCATTATTTCTGTAATTCCAATCTGTGAGATAAGATTTGATCCCTTGATAGTACCAACCGTTGAATTAGTAAGCATTGGCAACATTACGGGTATTATCTGTGGAAATATGATCCTTACAAAAGTCTGCCTTTTAGTTAGACCTATGGTATATCCCGCCTCAAATTGCAATGTATCAACGGAATTTAATGCTCCTAATGATGTTTCACTTACAGAACATGATAAACCTACTATCAAAACAATGTACGCCACAAGTACTATATTCACATCACTGATATCAGTCTTTATATGAAAAAACTTTGCAAATGAATCAAAATTTGTAAGATAGATCAGATTAAATACTACTAAAGCAACCATTGTAGGTATCCCCTGATATATGGTTGTAAATACTGTCAATATCTGGGATATTACCGGAATTTTATAAAATCTTATAATTCCGGAAATGGTCCCTAAAATTGCTCCGACTATAACAACTATAAGTGTCAGTTTTATAGTAGCAGGCGCATATTTTAAGGCACTAAGGAGCGCTTTATAAAATACGGCTGAATCAAAACTCATATCTTCGCCCTCCTTCCATAAGAAATATTTTTATTAATCTTTTTAAAAATAAGTCTTAGGATCAGACAGAATAGAACATAGATCAGTGTAACCACCAGGAATCCTTCTAATGAATGCCCATCTGCAACTCCAAGGGTTTTTGCCCTCCCCATCAGGTCTATTACTCCCAGAGAATATGCCAGTGATGTATTATGAAAGACTCCTATCATATCTACTCCGTAAGGGGGAAGTGCAATTCTTATTGCCTGAGGAATTATTATCCTTCTATAAGCCTGCAGATTGGTCATTCCTACCGTAAGTGCAGCTTCCTTCTGGGTATGATCCACTGAAGTAATGGCACTTCTGAATATTTCTCCAAGGAAAGCTCCCTCATTTAGTACTATCGCTATATCAACAAATATGATAGTATTCCAGCCATTAATATCTATGTTAAATACCGATTGAATAAGTAATGGCAAACCATAATAAACTATCATCATCTGCACCAGTAGTGGTGTACCTCTCATAAATGAGATATACACCTGAAGCAACTGCTTTATTACCGGTATTTTCTTGATGTTTATAAGTGCAACTATTATTCCTAGTATTGTTCCAAATATCATACTAGCTATAAGCATTCCCAAAGAAACTTTAATATATGGTAATATCTGAATTATTCTTTTCAGAAATCTATTAAAATCCAGGAATTCACTCATTATTATTCTTCATCTCCTGTAAAGTCACCGCCAAGCCATTTTTCGGAAAGTTCTGCAAGCTTTCCATTTTCTTTTAAAGTCTTTAATGCCCCATCAACCGCCTTCTGAAGTTCCACATCATCCTTTCTGTAAAGATAATAGGTTTTAGAATTATTAATAGGTTCACCCACTGCCTTTGAGAAATTCTTATCACCGGCAATTTCATTTCTTCTTTCTGTATCACGCTTTGTTGATACTGTAGCTGCAACTGCCCCGCTTCTTAACTGTGCTATACCCTCTTCTGAAGTCTGACCGGAATGATTTACTATCTCTACAGCTTCATCAGGATGCTCTTCATTCCATTTTGTAAGGATCTGGTTTGTAGCACTTGTAGTACCTCCACCTTCAATCTTTTTTCCTTTTAAATCTGATAATGAATTAACATCATTTACATCTCCAAGAACTGTAATATATGTAACATATGTCGTATATGACTCTTCTGAGAAAAGATATTTTTCGGCTCTTTCAGGTGTATATTCATACTGATGAGCCGCCAGATCGATTTTTCCTGCATCAAGGGAAAGTACTATATTATCGAAATCGCTTACCTTATATTCAAATTCATATTGAGGTAAGAGTTCATCAATCTCATGTAACACATCATATTCATACCCTACTGCATTACCGTCTTCATCAAGGTATGCATAAGGTTTATAACCATTTCCGCTTCCTACAATTACTTTTCGAACCTTTTCTTCTTTATTATTATCAACAGATGTCTGAGAAGCTGTATCGTTATGTCCTGAATTATGGGCATCATCAACTTTCTTGTTTCCACATCCTGCAAAAACGGATGTGCTGACAGCCGTTGCAAGTAAAACTCCTAATACTCTTTTATTCTTAGTAAAATCCTTAATAATATTTTTCTTCATTTTTTCTCCTTCACTCTTTAATTGTTATCATAAATATCTTCTGTAAATGTGAGACTTCCTCTATAACCGGTATAAGTACGATTAAATATCAATCTTTCATTTACCGGAAAAGCTCCCAGAATAAACTGCGCTCCCTTTAATGTCGCAACTTCTCTTTCATTACTGCTTCCAACAATAAGAGAAATATCTTCCTCTTCATCTAATATAGCCTTATTGATCTCATACTGATCCGAAAGGAAAAGTATCTTAGGTGGTCTGGCATATTCAAGATTTTCAATCTGCTTTATTATTCTTTCCTTATCTTCCTGCCTAAATAACGGTTCAGAAATGATAACCAGAACCGGTGTAAAACTATAATCATTTGCAAGATATCTTGTATATCCAACAGCATTATTTGCATCCGAAACTACTGCAAATCTCTTCCAGCTAAGTACTCCTATTGCCTGTCCGAGATAGTTATAAACATATTCTTCTTCTGAAGCGATGACTGATTCTACCAAATCTTTTTCAAGATTTAAGGCATTAGCTACTCTTCTGATAAATTCAGTTGTATCTGTAGCTCCGATAAAATTTCCAGGAATTCTAAGGCTTTTAACCCCAAATTTTTCTTCAAATTTCTCAGCAGGTCCCTTAAATAACCATGGATTTATGATTATATTAAGTGCTGCTGCGGAACATTTTTTTATGGTATTAATATCCTGTCCCTTGGTAAAAAATGTATTAACTTTAAGTCCTAATCTTGAAAGAATTCTATCAATCTCCTCTAAAGAACCACTCCAAAATGGATCATGATATGGAATAATCCCAAAAATATTTACAAGTTTTTCATCCTTTGGAACATCTTTCTCTATAACTTGATCTATCAGTGTATTCCAAACTATTTCATAACCAAGATTACTATCTCCTGCAAATCCCGGTGTTTCTATTGGATATACTTCATACCCCTTACTCTGATACTCATTTGTTACAGAAACCACATCATCTCCTATGATGCCTGCAGTGCAGCCTGTTAATACAAAATATGCATCAGCATCAATAATATCGATAGACCCCTGGATTGTTGTCCTCAGTTTATTTAATCCACCAAATACAACTTCCTTTTCTAACATGTTACTTGAAGGAATAGATACTCCACTTACAAAGCATGAACTCTTATGTCCTGAAACTCCCTGATCTGCCGCTGTTGTCTGCATACAGCATCCTGGTCCGGAATGATATATAGGACAAACTCTTTTTATAGCACAAAGGACAGAATTTATACCTGCAAGTACACATCCTCCCTTTGGATTTTCTACTATCTGTGACATATCAATATCCTCCATTAAACGATATACTTAAATGCATCTTCTTCATACCAGGATTCTCTATATGGAAGTTTTACATGTTCTGCTATTTTCTTATTAAATCCAGGATTTTCAAGCTGATCTGCAATTTTATTACCAAGGAAAAGTAATCCATCATATCCCATAGTTGGGCGTTTACCGTCTAACACATGTGTTGTTGGTATTCCCAGTTTTGCAGCCCAGGATGGAACACCTATAAATGCATCTGGTCTTAGTTTCTTTAGCAGATTAACCTGTTCAAAAGGTTGCATATTGGCGATATCAACTACATAATTCTTATGAATATCATTCAGATAATCTATATCAACCTGAGCATCCTCATCATATGTAGGAGTTTCAAGTCCTACTAATTCCATTCCGAAATCATCTATAAGAGCAGCTGCTGCAAAAGATCTTCCCGTGCCTCCACAGATAAATACTTTCTTTCCCTTTAATCTGTCGCGAAGCTTTTTAACAAGAGGTTCAATTCTCTCATGTTCCTTTGCAATTATTTCTTCAACTTCGTTTTCTTTTCCGATCACTTTAGCTATCCCTCTGTACCATTTATCTGTATTTCTGATTCCAATGGGCATAACTGTATGTGAATAAGGTATTTCGTATTCCTCCCAAAGCTGTTTCATAAATTCATCAGCAAACACCTTGCAAATGGATGTAGAAGCTATAGCTGCCGGAATTCTTCTTATTTTTTCAAGGGAACTATAAAATGGTATATAATTCACTTTTGCTCCTAGAAGATTAAGCATTCTCTCCATCTCTATCTGGTCTGCAAAGCTTACTGTTGTAGGTGCAAATAGATTGATCAATCCATCTTCCTTTTCAACTTTTATATTTTTCAGAATATATTTATTTATTGAAATAAAAGCTGCATCAAACCCGGATGCACATACCTTTGACTTAAATCCCTCACAATGTATCGGTACGATTATCGTATCCGGATATTCATCCTGCAAATTTCTGCTTATAGCATCTATATCATCTCCTATTATTCCTGATGCACATGAAGCATATATAAATATAAGCTTAGGATTATATCTTTCCACTGCCTTTTTTACCGATTCACGAAGTTTTTGCTCTCCACCAAAAACTACATTTTTCTGGTCAATATTCGTTACAATGATACGGGGGTTTTTAACATTTTTTATTCCTCTATGAATCTGCCCCACTCTATACATATCAACCGCCATAGAGGTACATCCAACACACCCCTGTGGCGAATGCGAAATGAATACAGCATCTTCAAGTGACATCAGTGCTGCCATAGAATTGATCTGCTGACACTGCAGTCCCTGAGCAAAACTTCTGTCAGCTCTTTTTAAGCATCCTTTTTTATTATCTTCAGTAATCTCTTTTCCTGTAGAACCCAGGTCGTTAATTCTTCCTGGATGGCTTTCTCTAACGCCAGAATATTTTATAGTTGCCATATTCTTTACCTCTCGCTGAAATATATTTTTTCTTTTTCAACTTGTATAGAGAATGCTAGCATATCCATCTGTCTTTGAAAAATTCAATATTCCTATGGCTGATTATAACTTTTACTAATAAAAAAAAATCTCCAGAGAGTAAATCTCTGGAGATCTTTTATGAACTCTGATACCCTAACGGGTATTTAATAATTCAATTTAAAACTTAGAACTTACCAGCCTTTGCTGCTTCTTCGATAGAAACGGCTGTTGATACTGTCATACCAACCATTGGGTTGTTACCAGCACCGATAAGACCCATCATTTCTACGTGAGCAGGAACTGATGATGATCCAGCGAACTGTGCATCTGAGTGCATACGTCCCAT
>DFFQ01000232.1 GCA_002371025.1 Lachnospiraceae bacterium UBA3772
ATTAGAAACTGATACGACATCATAACGATTTCCTCACAAAAACAAAAGCAATATTTTGCCATTCTACTTTTTTTTTGTAATTTTGCAAAGAATTTGTGTCCATAGTTAATCGGCCTGCGAGTATTCATAATACTTATAAGTGGAAACCATTGACTACAGCGGAGCAAGGTTCTCAGATATCCTCTCATTTGCTTTGGCAAATGAGAAGGATAATGTTTTGTATTTAGCAAAACATTAATTTGTAAATAACAAATAATATATTTAATACAATTTTAGAGGTAGTATTACAGTTTTAATCAACACCATAAATCTTTCTATAAACGTGATGAACTTGGTATAGTAAAGGATGTCCTTATAACAACACAAAAAGGCAATCACGAAATAATTGAAAAATGAACAAACTGACAAAATTGTTATCCATCCTGAATTCGGGGGAGAAACGTACAGCAACGGTAAAAAAGAACGTTTTAGCATCTTTTTTAATCCGAGGATGGAGCATCGTAGTCTCTTTGATGTTAGTTCCTATGACTTTAGGGTACCTTTCATCAGAATTGTATGGGGTATGGCTAACACTTTCTTCTGTAATATTATGGCTGGGGTTTTTCGATGTAGGATTCACATTGGGACTAAAGAACAAATTGGCTGAAGCTATTGCACTTAACGACTGGGAAAGAGGAAAGTGTTTAGTGTCAACTACTTATTTTATGATGTTTGCCATCTTTATTCCTCTGTGTATTCTCCTTGAGTTTTCCATAGAGTTTGTTGACTGGGCATCATTCTTAAACATTGACCCAAAATACAATGAAGATATTTCAAGGGCATTATATGCTATCATTCTTTTCTTTTGCCTTAACATGATTTTACATGTCTTAGGCTCTGTCATTGCGGCATTTCAACAAGTAGCATTCTCTAATGCATTTCCAGTCATCAGTCATACTATTTCATTGATAGTTATTTATATTCTCATAAAAACCGTACCACCATCATTAACAATCCTATCTCTTACAATTTCAGCCATTCCTGTATTAGTATATTTAGTTTTCTCTGTTATACTATATAAGACTTCATACAAGAAGGTAGCTCCAAGCATTCAGCATATTAACACAAAATACATAGGTGATTTATTCACTCTTGGTTTCAAATTCTTCTTAATCCAGATACAAGTGATTGTTTTTTATCAGACAACCAACTTCCTTATATCAAATCTTTCGGGGCCAAATGATGTTACATATTACAACATTGCCTATAAATATTTAAGCATTGCCATGATGGTATACAATATAATTCTTGCACCATTATGGCCTGCATTTACTGATGCCTATACCAAGAAAGATTATAAGTGGATGAATAACATCTATTCAAAGATGACCAGATTATACATCTTATTGACTGTCCTTTTAATTGTGATGGTAATTATATCACCTATAGCTTATAAAATCTGGATTGGGAATAGAGCTACAATTCCATTTGCCATGACATCATTAGTAGCATTATATATAATTATTCACAACTGGGATGCTTTGCAAGTGTATTTGATTAATGGCACAGGATGTATCAAATTACAGACATACGTTACCATGATTGGATTAACCTGC
The DNA here is from genome assembly GCA_002371025.1 of Lachnospiraceae bacterium UBA3772. Lineage (GTDB taxonomy): Bacteria > Bacillota > Clostridia > Lachnospirales > Lachnospiraceae > Eubacterium_Q. The sequence continues at coordinate 1,596 of DFFQ01000232.1, forward strand.
CACATTCCATTTTCATATTTCTTAGGCAGATATATAGGTGGATATGGCGTTGTATGCTCTATGATTATAATTAACTTCATTTATGTAGTATTCTTTACCATTCAGATCAGAAAAATTTTAAAGCAACAAGCAACAGGTATCTGGATAAAATAACAAAAAAATGTATATTATCAGTTTTTTAAAAAGCCTTTATCACAAACATGTAGAGATATTAGTTTTAAGATATAGATTTAGAAACAAATTGTGGACTTATAATTCATGTATTATAGGCAAAAACAGCCAATTTGAAGGATGTAATAAAGTTGGAGAACATGCCCAATTTAGTGGTAAGATGGGATATGGGTCATACATTGGTAAATACTCCGCGTTTCATGGAACCGTGGGCCGTTTTTCTTCAATATCAAGGTATGTCACATCAAACAATGGAATGCATCCTTCTACTAATCCTTATGCCACAACATGCCCAATGTTTTATTCCACATCCAAACAAAATGGACATACTTTTGCCAACAAACAATTATTTAATGAATTTAAACCCGAACCTACGATTGGCAACGATTGTTGGATTGGGCAAAACGTATTTATTGCTGGCGGAGTCAGCATCGGAGACGGGGCGATTATATATGCAGGTGCTGTTGTTACAAAAGACATTCCACCTTACGCTATCGCAGCTGGCGTTCCAGCTTCTGTGATTAAATACAGATATGATGAGGAAACGATAGAATTCCTCCTAAAATTAAAATGGTGGGATTTACCTGTAGAGTGGCTAAAAGACAATTGGGCTTTATTATGTAATATTGAAGAACTAAAAAAACAATTCTCTAAGTTATCTTAATATTTATGAAGAAAATTATCTATTTCATTTGGAGAGGTTGTAGATTGGTAATAATCAAATCATTAGATAAGTATTATCAATTATCATTTCATCTTCAATTATACTTAATTGGTGTTGAGCATGGCACACACACGCGTACATATAACGCCTGTCCAGCCCTTCTAATATCCCGTTTTGCGAAAAAAGTCAAGTTCGGAGATCATGTAACTTTCAATAATTACTTTAACACAAGTTGGTATACTAAGTGCAAAATAGTAGTCAAACCAAATGCAGAACTCACAATTGGGAACTATTCTGGAATGAACGGTAGTTTAATCTATTGCTGTAATTCCATATCTATAGGTGAACATGTTGATATCGGAGGTGGAACCCGCATTTATGATACAAATTTTCATTCGTTAAATTATTTGGAAAGAAGAAATACTAAAACAGATGGACGTAATGCATCTTCTAAGCCAATTATTATAGAAGACGATGTGTTTATAGGTACCAATTGTATCATTGGAAAAGGTATAACTATTGGAGCCAGAAGTGTCATTGCCGCTGGTAGTGTTGTTGTCAAGAATGTTCCTGCTGACGAAATATGGGGAGGAAACCCGGCAAAATTCATAAAAAAAATAAATGAGAACAACTGAAATACTCTTAACATTACCAAAGAGTCTTTATGTTTGTCTTAGACTTTTACCATTTTCAATTGCCATAAAACTACCAATTATAGTCAGATGTAATTGCAAAATAGTTTATTTTTACGGCTCTGTTTCTTATTTTTACAAGTAAGAAATAGATTTGGTATGTTAATAATTTGTTTTGGTAGAGTTGGTATTATTGACAGATGTTTTTCGAGGAGTATATTAGAAATACGTGGAAAGATGATATTGAAAGGCAAAGCTGCCTTTGGAAATGGATCAAGAATTAGTATCCGTAATGTGGGACAAAGTGTCATTTTAAAAGGCAGTGTGATACCAGAAGGATGTGTAGTTGGGGCAATGACTCTTATCAACAAACAATTTGAAGAAAGCAATTGTCATATTGCAGGTAATCCTGCTATCATAAAAAAGACTGGGATCACCAGATTTTTCAACAATTAACAAATAAACATAATGATAGGAATACTTCTATTAATATTTGCTATTCATTACTATTTTACAAGCCATCGGAAATGGAGTGTTCTAATATTTTTGGCTTTTTGTTTTAAGGGATTTCAGTTATTTCCAGATGCGATTACAGGAATTAAGAACACAGACCTTGCAATTATGTATTGCGCTGTAATCTGTCCTTTCACTGTATTATTTGAACGTGGATCCATCACACAAGATAGGACTCTTAAAATCATGTTGATTTTCTTCTCCTATTTTATGATCGCCTCTTCTTTTTTCTCAAGATACCACTATGATTTCACATGGTATCAGATATTACAAGGAGGAAGACGCATGTATATCTTCCTTTGTTACTTTTTTCTTGTAAAACTTAAAAAAGACGAGATATTATGGATATTGGAGAAGCTCTATTACATCACCTTAATCACTTCAGTGTTATACAGTATTCAAGTTATTACAGGGTTACCAGTTCTTCCAACTCGAGACTACCACTTTGATATGCTTGCTCAATTTGGAAGATATTACAACTCTCCACCTCTTCTATACTTGTTCATATTTGTTTCTATATTCTATCCAAAATTTGTCAATATCAAGCATCCTATAATATCAATTATTATATTTACAGTTGCTCTGATCTGTACACAAGGACGCACCCAAATGGTTACTGTTTTAATTATGGTAATAGTGGGATTCCTTATGAGAGGTTCATTAACAAAAACATTAAAATATGTAGCTATTGGAGCACTCGTCGTCTTACCGTTTACAGGAATAATTGTTGACCGTTTCACTTCTGGTAGTAGTAAACAGACAAACACTTTTACTGAAATAGAGGGTATTCTTCATGGTAGTTTTATTGATGCAGCTACAACAGGTCAGTTTATTGGATTAGGAACCATGACATATAGAATGGCATGGATTTATGAACGACATTTATACTTAAAGGAACGCCCAGTAGGTGAAAAAATATTCGGTTTAGGACTAATCAGTGACAGCCAGGACGAGTTGGTGCAAAGGTTGTATAGTTTTAAGGTTGGATTAGTTTATGATGAGAAAGAGAATATCGGGCAATTATCAACTCCCGACACTTCCTATGGAAATTTATTGACAAAGTTCGGGTATGTCGGAGGTGTATTTCTGTTTCTAATATGGTTCCGCTTATTGGTCATTGGCTGGAAGTATAAAAAGAAAGACGAATGGATGTTCATTCTTTTCTTACTTTCTGGACAATATATTTTAGTGTCATTTGCTGGTGACGTAATCTCAAATCCAGCGTATCTATCTATATTTTTCGTCCTGACAACACTCTATTTCTGCAAGCTACAGGACAAAACCCTAAATACCATACGTGAAGTTGCCAGTTCTTCACGACAAAACGATGATATAATTGATAATGACCTTCAAAGACAAGAAGTAAATAGTGAAGATCATACACATTGAATCTGGATTAGGCAACCAGATGCTTAGTTATTGTGAGTATCTGGCAATTAAAAAGATGAATCCACAAGATGATTGCTATATAGAAACGATCATCTATGACATTCCAGAATGCAATGATGTAATTTGTCAATGGAACGGATATGAATTAGATAAAGTATTTGACCTTCATGCACCTAATATTCATTCTATTATTGATGATATAAATTGGAATCAACTAATATCAGAAATAAAGAATAGTCATTTCTGGGAAAAGAACTGGAATTATCCAGTATATTTCACACAAGCATTCAATAATATCGGGATTAAAGTAGAGAATAAGCGAGGGAATTTTGAGCTATCGGGAGTTAAAAACAAAACCAACAAAGTAAAAGCCTATAAATTAAATAAGGTATATGCATGGTTGAAATACTTAAATGAAAAAAGAAAAACCATCCCCACATCATACCCAGACTT
>DFFQ01000188.1 GCA_002371025.1 Lachnospiraceae bacterium UBA3772
GGAATAAATCCTTTATGTCTAACAGCACCTAGCAATGTTCCACCTATAGCAAAATATGTAAGATCATATTTTTCACAAACTTCTATTATCTTTTTCAAAAGTTCTAATTCAATTGCCCAAATTTCTTTTCTTTTTGAAGTCACCTTAAATCCGCATATGATTTCATCTTCAAACTTGCCACTACCCATATTTTTTTCTCCTGCATTTTTTTGATTTTATATACAATAAAAAAGAGTCCATTGTATCATCTCTCAGTATGATAAGACTCACAATATAAATCCCTACACCTATAGAAAATAAAATGATCAGAGTCATAAAACTGTTATATAATCTCACATTTATTGCACATGTTAATACAATCATTAAAGCCGCTGCCAAGAGTTTTTTCCACGAATTTTGGACAATCCAGCCAAAACATATTAATCCTCTTGAATTTCTCACATATAAAAATGTTATAATCGATTCAGCAATTAACGTAGATATAATTGCTCCAATACCAGATAACAAATTAATGAGCACAATATTAAGTATAACATTGGTTACAGCTCCAGCCATAATATATTTAGCACTTTCTTTTCTTAATCCTGCCGGTGTATAAAACATTGCACCAAGACAATTGCTGATACCTACAATAATAATCAACGGAGACATGTATCTGATAAATAGTGCTGCTCTATCAAACCCCTGCCCCATATACCACACAACCAGTTTATCAGCAACCGACGCTAGAAATGCACCTGCCCCAAAACCAATTAGCATGATTATTTTCAGAAATCCCCTTATCTTATCCTTAACTTCTTGTTTTCTGTCTACGGCATATAAATATGATATCCTTGATCCTAAAACACTATTTATTGAAGTAAATGATATTACCTTTAAGGCATTTATTATATTATTGGCCTCTTCATAATAACCATTCTCTAAACTACTACCAGTAATAACACCAATCAGAGTTTTATCCAGCACTGTATACAAAGATGTTACAATAGTCGGAATAAAATAAATAATTGTCTCCTTAAAATGCTTATTAATCTCAAGTTCCCTTAATTTAACCCTTTTAATATATTTCTTTGCCGGAATCCACATCATGATTGTTCCTAAAAGGGCGGATAAACTCATGATAAGACAATATTTTTCCAAATCATTCGGCGATTTTACAAATATAAAAACCGATATCATTCCTAGCAGTTTAAAAAACGCATTTGGTAAGACCATAGTCTTATATTCTTCAATACCAATGTAAAACCATGATATATCAAGCATTACATTAACTAGGTTGAGTAATAATATCAGATAAACATTATTCTTATTTCCTACTAGAATAAAAACTAACCACAAAAAAATACATATACTCGTGGTAATAACCGTTAATAATTCAATCTCCCAAAATAATTTCGTTCTTTTTTCTATATCATTTCTTGTCCTTGATATTTCCCTGGCACCATAAGCCGACGTTCCCAACGCCGAAAACATCATAAAATATGTTACGATTGAAACAGAAAAACTGTATCTTCCAATAGCATCAGCCCCCAAAATCCTTGTAATATATGGAGTGGTTATTAACGGAACCATTATAACAATGGCCTGATATACCATGTTGATAATAATATTCAGTTTCAAATTATCTTGTTTCATATATCAACCCTTCGAAAAATATTATTTTTTTCTCAAAGTATATTCAGTCTCCACATAAACTTTACTTTCAGCCTTTCCATCCAGGTTTATACACTGAATGCAGTCCTTTTTTTTCATTAAGTCCATCCTTTATAGCTATTATAGTTACCTTTATCTTTTTCAAATTAAATGATATACAGACCATAGCAAAACGTCTTAATATTCTCATCCACATTGAATATTTATCAAAATGCCATTTATACATCATCACAACATTTCTAGAAGCATAGTAATCACGCCATGATACCTCATTCTTTACCATATAATTATCATTATGATGGATTATTACACCCGGAACACAGTATATATTTCCAAGTTTCCTCATCCTGCATGCATGTTCATAATCATCCTGATAAATAAAGAAATCTCTAATTGGAAGACCCGCTTTAAGAAGAGCTTCTCTTCTTAGGAATGTTCCTGCAAAAGAATAAAGATCCATCTTAAAATATTCTTTTTCAAACTCTTTTTCATTCACAGGAATTTCTTGTTTTCCAACAATCGTCGTCTTTATTCTTGCCTGATGAAGGGTTGCTGCATGCTTATTATCATCTACACACATTCCACAGAAAGCAGAACATTTTTTCATCATCTCATGATTTTTCATATAGAAATCATTCGCTATCTTAAATGCATCCCCCTCCGGAAAAGCGTCATCATCTGCTACCCATATCCAGGCTGCGTCAGTTCTCTCCTGCGCCTCTTTAAGACCCGCATAAAATCCACCGCTGCCACCTTCATTCTCAGCCAAGCTTATGACTTTTTTATCTATCACAGATTCTTCCTTAAGCCATTCATTAAGGAATTCATCTGTTCCGTCAGTACTGCAGTTATCTACTACGATTATATATTTAGGTTTAAAACTTTGATTCTCATAACAAGGAAGAGCCTTCTTTAACTCTCCTAATCTATTGAATGTAACAAGAACCACACCAATACTAATCCTATTCATATACCCCTCTTAAAAATTCAAACGTTCTTCTTCAACAACCAGTGGTCTATCCATTATCCTCTTATTGATACTGATGATATATTCTCCTATAAAACCTATAAAGAATAACTGCAAAGCCCCAAGGAAAAACATCCCTATAAGGATTGGTGCTGTACCTGCCTGGAATGAATCCCACATACAAAGTTTCATAACAAGATAAACAACACCAAGCACCGCACTTACCATAGATACAAAGAATCCAAGTAATGTACATAATCTAAGCCCGATCTTGGTATAAGATGTTATACTAAGCATTGCAGCATCATAAAGTGTCCAGAAATTATTATGCGTCTTTCCTGCACGGCGAAGTGGCTGCTCATAAGGAATTTCCTTACGTTTAAACCCTAATTCAGCAACAATTCCTCGAAGGAAAGGTGTTGGATCATTAAGATTTCTAAGGACTTCGATAAATTCCCTGTCGTAAAGGCCTGATCCCGTAAAATGCTCAATCTGTTCCACATCTGACATCTTCTTTATCATCTTGTAGTACATAGTTCTAAAGAAATACATCAGCTTATTCTCTTTACTATTGGTCTTGATTCCAATACAGATCTTATAGCCCTCTTCCCAGTATTTAAGATACTGCGGAATAAGTTCTATAGGATCCTGAAAATCACATACCATCTCTATTACACAATCTCCGGTAACCTGAAGCATTCCATAATATGGTGAATTGAACTGTCCAAAATTCTTGGCATTAAATATTGCCTTAACATTCTTATTTCTCTTACAAATTTCTCTAAGAAGTGGTCTTGTATTATCTTTTGAATCATTATCAATAAATACAAGTTCATATTCATACTGTTTTAATTCTTTTTCAAAAAGTGAAACAATAGCTTCACTCATAGGCCCTACATTCTCCTGTTCGTTATAACAAGGAATTAGGACACTTACTTTTTTTCTTTTGCTCTCTCCCATAAAACCACCATGTAATGTTTTATTCTTTAATTCATTGTTTTTTCTTATTTATTATTCTATTCGCCTTTAACAGACTCAACCTGCTTGGTAAGCCTTTCTATTCTTGCCGCATCTTCTGTTGCCATTGCTGTATAATAAGCAGATTTAAATTTAAGATAATCCAGTTCAAATGAAAGTGCTGAAGCTATGGCCTTCTTAAGAAATACCGGATCATCCTGTTTTGATATGACTACTTTTCTGGTTTCAAATCGATCAATATACTGATTCATATTGATAATAAAAGGAATTGACTCTATACCGATATTACCGCCGAAATTTGTGATAAGACCTTTACTTTTAGCTTTCTCACAAAACTCTCTTGTAGCAAGAAAAACCGGCTCTGTTTCAATGTCTTTCTTTGCAATATCCATAGAAGCTGAAAGATCGCTTCTTCCTACTGTAACTCCGGTAAGGAACCCTTCTCCCTCATCTAAGATCTCATCAAAATTCTTAAGACAAGTTTTAGTTTCAGCATTGATGATACGCTCTATTTTGATATTATCCTGTTCTATATCTCCGTAGACTTTTTTTACTGCTCCTTTAAATTTCCTCATAGCAAACGGAGTCTCTATCATCGGAGCCATAACCCCTGTAGCATCAAGCAACTTACACTGATCAAGATCATGAACTGCTTCACATCCGCCTATCTTTATTATTAATCCAAGCCCGACTTCTTCTACAAAGTCACGGAGCATGATGAGTTCATCTTTTCTTGAACCCTCTGCTTCGAATTCTGCCTTTATAGATACAACCCCATATTCAGATTTTAAAACTTTTAAGTCTTCAACGATTTTATGTTTTAAACTCATTAAATGCCCTCTCATATTATTAATAACGCCATACGCTGTTATAGTTTATCTATTGTTTTTAATTCTTATCTTCATACATTGGGACTATCATTATCTTTTCAAGTTCCTCCCTTGGAAGAAACGGAGCCAGATCCTCTAATGGAGGACTCACTAGGGTTCCATCAGGAAGTCTCTTGGTTGAACTCTTTGGTTCCCATCTTTGATCTGTATCTGTAAATATCTCTACAAAGAGTGGTCCCTCGAGCTTATTTACTTCATCTACAACCTGCATCATCTCTTTATTAGAATGAGCACTGAAGTATTTATAACCAAATGCTTCTGCCAATCTTTTAAATTCAGGGAAGGATAAATCTCCTGATTCTTCTCCTATTCCCACTTTCGAATGCTCACTAAAAAGATTTGACTGAGTAATCCTTATGGAATGATATCCTGAATTATTTATAAGAAAAATCTTTATAGGCAGCTTATTCGTAATAATAGTCTGTAATTCCTGAAGGTTCATCATGATAGATCCATCCCCTTCAAGACATATAGTCTCTTTATTTCCAGCTCCAAGGCAGGTACCTATAGCTGCCGGAAGTCCATAACCCATGCTGGCTATAGCACTGTTATTATCAAATCTGCTTCCTTTTTTTATTTCATAAGCCTGATTTCCTACTACACAGCAGGCACCATTTGAAACAGCTGTATATGAATTTTCAGGAAGACTATGGCTCAGATATTTAATAAATGCATAAACATTGGCTGTCGTGCCATTCTCTTTCCACTGAGAAGGTCTTACCACGGGATAATTCCTCTTCCATCCCTGACAGATAGCATCCCATTCTGCATGAAGATTTAATGGTTCTGTAAGTCTTTCATCCAATTTCATAAGAAAATCTTTTGCATCCGCCCAAACTGCCTTGTCCACATGAATAGTATGTTTTTTCATCTCGGCTTTATCAACATCCACCATTACAACCTTGGCATATCTTGCCCAGGTTTTCCAGTTATAACCAACCTGTCTTATGGATATTCTGGTTCCAACTGCTATGATAAGATCTGCATTTTGTATAGCCCAGTTGCCGGGTCTATCTCCCATATTTCCTGCACGCCCCACATAGAGCTCGTTATCATCTTCAATAAGGTCAATTGCATTCCAGTATGTAACTACAGGTATGTTAAGCTTATCTATTACTTTTCTAAAGCAATCATATCCACCAGATAGTCTTATACCATAACCTGCGTGAAGCACAGGCCTTTTCGCATTCTTTATAAGATCTATGATCTCATCAATTGTTGAATCATCAACTTCTGGAGGAAGTTTCACATCATCATCTTTACGGGCCTCATAATTTTCTCCGTTTATTTCAATTACATCTGCTTCCTTTTCATAGCCTATAAGATTTTCTGTTTCTATTAACATTCCCTGATAATTAACAGGAATATCTATCCAAACAGGTCCTGGTCTTCCTGTTGTTGCAAGATGATATGCTCTCTCAAGATGATATCTTATAGTTAATGGGTCTTCTATCATGACCGCATACTTAGTCATTGACTCAGCTGCTTTTGTTATGTCAAACTCTTGATCTCCAACTGCTCTTAATTCTTCTCCATCAGTAAACTGTGAGGTATATCTGGCTGTAGTATCATATCTTACCTGTCCGCTTATTATCATCATCGGAATAGAATCCAACCAGCCACAAGCAACACCTGTCAGGGCGTTAGTTCCTCCAGGTCCTGTTGTTACACAAACCGCCGCAATCTTATTATCAATTCTCGCATAAGCTTCTGCTGCCATGGCACAAGCCTGTTCGTGATGATTATAGGTTACATGCAATCCCTTATGATGTCCGAAAGCATCATTTAAATGCATAGCCCCACCACCAACTACACTGAATATATCTTTAATTCCATGGGCAACTAAAAAATCTGCCACATAGTCTGCAAGTCTAATCTTCATAATTCTTTATCACTCTACTTATTGTTTTTATATTTTTGCCAAACTACTTATGATGTTTTAGTAGCCCCATTTGATCCATGGTGCTTTCTTTTCTTCTATAAGTTTATCAAGCAAGTCTTTCTCTCTCTTTGTATCCATGCACTGCCAGTATCCATCATACTGATAGCCCATAAGCTGCCCATCATTTGCAAGGCTTACCATAGGTTTCTTCTCAAATACTGTCGTATCATCTTCAAGATATTTGAAAACTTCTGGCTCCATGACCATATAGCCACCGTTGATACGGTCATTATCCATCTCATTCTTTTCACGGAAATTGTGTATTACCCCATCATCGCTCATATCAAGGACTCCGAATCTCTGTGTAAGGGCAATAGCTGTGATAGTCGCGATCTTTCCATGACTTCTATGAAACTCCAAGAGTTTATTCATGTCCATATCACATACTCCATCACCATAGGTAAGCATAAATGTTTCGTCTCCAATGTACTTCTGGACACGCTTAATACGGCCTCCTGTCATGGTATCGAGACCTGTATCTACAATAGTTACCTTCCAAGGCTCTGCCACATTATTATGTACTGTCATCTTATTATGATCAGTAAAATCAAAGGTAACATCAGAATTATAGAGATAATAATTTGCAAAATAATCTTTTATCTTATCCTGCTTATATCCGGCACAAATGATGAACTCATTGAAACCGTAGTGTGAATACTCTTTCATGATATGCCAAAGAATAGGTTTTCCACCTATTTCGATCATTGGCTTGGGTTTTAAGTGGCTTTCCTCACTGATTCGAGTGCCGTAGCCCCCGGCTAAAATTACAACTTTCATAACACATTCTCCTTAATCCCCATACTAAAACCTAGTTACTCTAAGTTTACCACTTTGGAGATATTAAGTAAACTTTTAGCACCGCCTTAAAAATAAAAACAGCCGAGAAATATAAACATCTATATTCTCAGCCGTTTAATATCCAAATATTACTTTTCTTCATTCATATTTAAAAAAGCTTCAAGACAGTACATCTGCCATTTTTGATTACCTGTATATTTATTCATATCTATATCATTACGGAATTCTGGTCTTTTAGGCCCTTCCCAATTTTTAAAGTACTCATCAACAGGGCGTGGCATAGGCACTTTATCAGGTACCGGTATATCCGGATATTTCTTATGCATAAGTTCCCTTATAAGATATTTAGGCTCACCATTACGTACACGGTTAAGATCCAGCTGATCAGCCATTTTTAACCTTGCATATGGATCATAATAAGGCATATCAGCAACATTAAATGCATTCAGATAAGAACTAGATGACTCGATAGCAAAGACATCATCCATAAACTTAATAAAATCAATCTTATCTCCATCCATTCTGTAACGCTCAAAAAGATAATTCATACTTACAGGATCCACTAATACTTCTTCAGGCTTTGTAAAAGTATATCTTTCCACAAACTCATCAAAAGTCCAATCTTTTGCCAGCAAACCATCCATACCACCAAAGACAAGATCACTGCTTTCTCCTACAAACATCATTTCAATGCCATCAGCTTTTGCTTGTAATGCAGCTTGAAGAATCTGAGGTTCAATGGAATGCACAGGGGCAGCTTTAGCTTTCATCAATGTTTCAAGATAAGATGTTACTGTTTCCCATGTAATATCCACATAATGGAGATTTAGTCCATAATATTCAGCATAATACTTTGCTCTTTCAAGTTCTTCTTTTTTAAATTCACCTCCTAAAAAACGAAAAGTATATGCGTCTGCCCCTTTAAGATACGATGCAACAATTGCAGAGTCCATACCTCCCGAAAGAAGAACGCCTTTCTTCTTATCCGAAAACTTTTCTATCTGTTTTTTAATCTCAATATCTATTTCGTCAACTGTACGAACGGGGATAATCTGTTCGGCCGGAACCGGAACAATGTTCTTATGCTTTCCTCCATATTCATAAAAATCCATATTCTCTTTTTCAATGTAGCGAAAAGCCATATATGAACTCATACAAAAATTTTTGTCTACCATATCCATTACCTCTCTAATTTAATATGCTTTTACTTTTCTTCTTCATTTAAATGTGCATGTACTACCCTCTCACTTGCCGCAGTTGTCCATCCTCTTATCTGTTTTAAAGCATTTGTGATTTTTGTACTGGAAACGCCCTTTGTATATGGGAAATACACAATTCTTATTCCTTCCTTGGCAAAATCTTCTTCATATTTTTTCCACTTCTCCGTTCCATACCAGTCATCACCGACAAAAAGTATAGTTGCACCAAGTTTCTTGCAGGCATTAAGCTTATCCATATCGTACTGTGGAACCGCTGCATCAACATATTTACATGAACGAACTATCTCAATCCGATCCTCAAATGGAATCATCGCATTCTTGCCTTTATATTGGACAAGTTCATCAACTGTTACCCCTACTACCAACTTGTCACACATTCCTTTTGCATTTTTTAAGAGATTAATATGGCCTATATGAAATAAGTCAAAAACTCCTGTCGTATAACCAATCACCATTCCAAATACCTCCTTTAAGTATATTACACTGGATTAAACGTCAGCCAGCTAATCTTTGATATATTTTTACCCCCTAACATTTCAATTTATCATAAATAAGGCATTGATAAAAACACCTTAATAAGAAACCAATCTATGATACCACAAAAAAATCCATCATGTGACAGATATTGTTAGGGATAAAATAAAGCAATATCATTATTTTATATCCTACCCCAAAAACTCAAACGTCAGCTGGCTGGTTTTTGGCATGTCGCCGAGGATTCCGTATTCTGCCATTTTATCTATGGCGGACTGAGGGATCTTGGCGCGGTTCTTTAATTCTTCCTGAGACATGAAGAGGCCGTCTTTTGCAGCTTCTTTAAGCTGTTGGGCGGCGGTACCTCCCATTCCTTCTATGGATGAAAGAGCCGGCATGATCTTTCCATTGATTATCTGGAACTTCTTATCATCAGCCTTATAGATATCAATCGGTTCAAACTCAAAGCCACGGGCATACATTTCCTGCACGAGACGCATATCACGCATAAGGCCTACTTCCTTGGCGGTCATCTGATTCTTATCTTTTTTCTTTAATTCATCTATATTACGGTCAAGGTTTTCTCTGCCGCGGCACATTATGCCATAGTCGAATGCTGTGGCGCGGATGCCAAAGAAAGCCGCATAATAAGCTAAAGGATAATAAATCTTAAAATAAGCTACGCGCCAGGCCATCATAACATAAGCTACAGCATGGGCCTTAGGGAACATGTACTTAATCTTTTCGCAGGACCAGATATACCAGTCAGGTACATTATGATCTAACATATCCTGCTTCCATTCCGGCCATTTATCACACTTACCCTTGGCTACTATTCCCTTACGAACCTTTTCCATAATGGAAAATGCTTCTCCAGGCTCAAGCCCCATATGAATAAGGTAAACCATGATATCATCACGACAGCAGATTGCCGAAGAAAGCTTACATTTGCCTTCCTCAATGAGTGTCTGTGCGTTACCCAGCCATACATCAGTACCGTGAGAAAGTCCTGAGATTCTTACCAGGTCAGAGAACCACTCAGGGTTTGCATCAATAACCATCTGCATGGCAAAGTCTGTACCAAATTCCGGAATTCCAAGAGTACCAAGACGGGTGCCGTCTATATCTTCCGGCTTTATTCCAAGAGCGTCCGTATTATGAAAAATGGATAAAACCTTCTTATCATCCAGTGGGATCTTAGTTGCATCAAGTCCGGTCAGGTCCTCAAGACGTCTTATCATGGTAGGATCGTCGTGTCCTAAGATATCAAACTTAAGCAGGTTATGGTCGATGGAATGATATTCAAAATGAGTCGTCGTCCAGGCTGCACTCATATCGTTTGCAGGCTTCTGAATAGGTGTAAAGCTATATATTTCTTCTGTATTTGGAAGAACTATCATACCACCCGGATGCTGACCTGTAGTTCTCTTAACACCAAGACAGCCCTGAACCAGTCTGTCCATTTCAGCCTTACGCTTCTTAATTCCACGTCTTTCGCAGTAACCAAGCACGTAGCCATACACAGTTTTATCTGCGTAAGTTGCTATAGTTCCTGCACGGAAGGCATAACCTTTGCCAAAGATCTCTTCAATATAGGCATGAGCCCTTGGCTGATAATCTCCGGAGAAGTTAAGGTCGATATCCGGTTCCTTATCTCCCTTAAAACCAAGGAATGTTTCAAACGGGATATCATGTCCCTCTTTAATCAGCTTGTGGCCACATACCGGACAGTCTCTATCCGGCATATCACACCCCGACATACCCGAGAATTTAAGTACTTCCGGTGAATCAAAGTCAGTAAAATGACACTCCGGACATATATAATGTGGTGACAGAGGATTAACCTCTGTTATTCCCGCCATGGTAGCAGCAAAAGAAGATCCTACAGATCCTCTACTACCTACCAGGTATCCGTCAGCAACAGACTTCCAAACAAGCTTCTGAGCTATAACGTACATAACGGAATATCCATTTGAAATGATAGAATTAAGCTCTTTTTCAAGTCGCTTCTCTACTATTTCAGGAAGGTTTGGTCCGTAAATTTCATGAGCCTTATTATGGCAGATATCACGAAGGATCTGGTCTGAATTTTCAATTACAGGAGGACACTTATCCGGTCTTACAGGAGAGATTTTTTCTATCATATCTGCGATCTTATTTGGATTTGTGATGACAATCTCCTTAGCAAGATCAGATTCAAGATAATCAAATTCTTTTAACATCTCTTCTGTGGTACGAAGATAAAGCGGAGGCTGAACTTCCATTTCTTCTTCAATGGAATTAACTACGCCTTCTCTTGGTTTAACTTCTTCTTTATCTTTCTTAGGTCCCTTGTCCCTGCTTCCTTCTAAGATTATTGATCTATAAATGGCATCTTCAGGATCAAGGAAATGAACATCACCTGTAGCTACTACAAGCTTATTAAATTCTTTCCCTAATCTTATGATCCTCTTATTTATCTCTATAAGATCTTCTTTTGAATTAACATAGTCCTGTCTTTCATCATCTATTAAGTACTGATCATTTCCAAGAGGCTGAACCTCTAGATAATCAAAGTAGTTAACTATTCTTGTTATTTCTTCATCTGATGCTCCCTCAAGGATGGAATTATAGAGTTCTCCTGAAGAGCAGGCAGATCCAAGGATAAGGCCTTCTCTATATTTATTGATAAGACTCATAGGAAGACGAGGTCTTCTGTTAAAATAGGTTATATGAGACTCTGATATAAGGCGGTAAAGGTTAACACGTCCGACTTCATTTTTAACAAGGATTATCCCGTGATAAGTCTTTGCTTTCTTTATCGCATCCGCATTATCTTTACCAATCTCATTTAATTCATCTACAGTATTTATGCCCTTATCCCTTATCATCTTAAGGAGCTTTACAAAAATCTTGGCAGTAACGTCAGCATCATCGCAGGCTCTGTGATGGTGGGCATTTACAACTCCGAAAAATTTACAAAGTCTGTCCAGATTATATCTTCCTAATTCAGGAAGCATGATATAGGCAAGGGTCATGGTATCTAAGGCTGTAAAATTATAATTAAGGCCTAATCTCTTAGCATTTTCTTTTATAAAACCTGTATCGAAATTGGCATTATGCGCTACCAGCATGGCATCTTTCGAAAATTCAAAGAATTTAGGAAGTATCTCTTCCACCGGAGGAGCATTTTTAACCATTTCATCCGTTATTGATGTAAGCTGCTGGATCTTATAAGGAATAGGAACTCCAGGATTGATAAATTCAGAGAATCTTCCTGTTACTTCTCCTTCTTTATTTATCCTTACTGCACCGATCTCTATTATCTTACATCTTGTAGCACCGATACCTGTTGTCTCTATATCAAATACTACATAGTCAGAATCCAGGTTCTGATGATCAGAATCCAGTACTAACGTCTTTAGATCATCTACAAAATAGCCCTCTAATCCATATATTATCTTAAAATCCTCATCCGGTGTTACGCAATGGTTCGCAACAGGGAAAGCCTGTGCAACACCATGATCAGTTATTGCTATGGCTTTATGTCCCCAGGCTTTCGCCCTCTTTATCATTTTAGCTATATCTGTTACTGCATCAGACTCTGAAAATACTGTATGAAGATGAAGTTCTACTCTCTTCTCAGGGTATTCATCCTTTCTTGATGAGGTAAAGTCAGGGATTGGCTTTATACCGCGGATCTTTGTAATGGTCAGTTCTTTAGCAAAATCATCCTCACTGCAATTTCCCTTTATCTTATAAAATCCACCGACATGGACATCTTCTAGCATTGCATTCTTATCTTCTTCGTCTTTCATAAAGACTTTAAAGCATATAGAATCAACAAAGTCAGTTATTGCATAACTAAGGATGAACTTTCCGCTTTTTAACTGTTTTTCTTCAACAGAAAGGATCTTTCCCTTAATACAGATTCCTTCCATATGGTCTTCCATCTGATTGATAGGAACACATTCTCCTTCAACTTCATGACCATATACACAGTCCGGATCATCGGTTGGTTTTCTTTGAAACTTCTTATTTCCCCAATTCTGTTCACGGTTGTAATATTTCTTATTCTTTGACGCATCTGCACTGGCCTTTTTTGCAGCTGGTTTTACATTACTTGAAGAAGCCTTAGATGCAGCTGTTTTTGATGATGCAGCAGCCGGGGGCAAAGAAACTCCTGCTGATTCTGTGGCTGATAAGGCGTCACTATCTGCATCGTCATGCTCTTCTATTGCATAATCATCTCCATCGTTATATGAAACCACATCATCATAACTATAGGCACGGCGGAGCATTTCTTCTTCTGGATCTACTCTTTTAACTGCCTTTTTCTCTATATATTTAATAGCAATACCTACATTCATGCCAAATCTTTCAGCATAAATCGTAGCAAAGTATTTTACTATCTCTCCTTCTCTGTCATGAGCCAGCAAAGAGTCTTCCAGGGAAAGAGTTAGTATCCCCTCTGATATACTATAGCTTCCTCTTTTTATCATTCGATAGAGGGTATGGTTGTAATGGGATAATTCTTCTAAAAAGCTTGGAAAATAGCTTTCAGTAAGAGTCTCTAAATTATAAAGATCCGACAGGATATATCTTTCCATGATTGTTACATGTACTCTTTCATTCATACCAAAAAGAGACAATCTTACAGCCTCTTCCATGCTAAAAATCATCTCTTTTGGTATCAAATGTTTTGATTCTATATATATAAGACAAGTCATATCCTTATTTCTCATAAGGACACGGGTTACATCTACATCAAGAAAATAGTCCCTTATTTTATTATGAATTTCTATGTCTGTAAAAACATCAAGGAATTTTCTAGCTTCCAACTTAATATTCTCTCTTTTTATTATTCAGGCCTTATTGATTGGCCTTTTTTTCTAAGCCGTACTAATCTGCCTGTTATTATCTTGTTACTTTTCCCAGTTATCCAGTTCATATTTAAGAGCTGGTATTATCTCTTCTTCAGGTACTTTCTTAAAGATCTCACCTTTTTTAAAGATAAGTCCTTCACCAATTCCACCTGCAACTCCAAGATCTGCTTCTCTAGCTTCCCCAGGACCATTTACGGCACATCCCATAACAGCAACCTTAAGGTTAAGGTCTTTATAGTTTGAAGTTAATTTCTCTATCTTTTCAGCAAGACCTATGATATCAATCTTTGTTCTTCCACAGGTCGGGCATGATACAAGCTCGATGCCGCCGCTTTTAAGTCCAAGTGACTTAAGGATAAGTTTTGCTGTTCTTATTTCTTCTACAGGATCATCTGTAAGAGACACACGGATAGTATCTCCTATTCCTTCATGAAGGATAACTCCGAGTCCAACAGATGACTTGATATTTCCGCTCCAGATAGTTCCTGATTCTGTGATTCCTACATGAAGTGGATACTTAGTACGCTCTGCTACTAATTCATGAGTCTTAATAGACATAAGCACATCAGATGACTTGATTGAAATTACTATATTATCATAATCACATTCTTCTATCATCCTTACTTTGTCAAGTGCACTTTCTACTATTCCTTCTGCAGTAACTCCGTGATACTTATCAACAATCTCTCTCTCAAGAGAGCCGGAATTAACACCTACACGGATTGGAATGTTCTTAACTTTAGCAGCCTTTACTACTTCCTGCAGTTTTTCCTTTCCGCCGATATTTCCCGGATTGATACGGATCTTATCAGCCCCGTGCTCTATAGCACTGATGGCTAACTTATGATCAAAATGTATATCTGCAACAATTGGTATATGGATTTGCTCCTTTATCTTATCAAAGGCTGCCGCTGCTTCAGGAGTATTAGCTGTGCATCTTACAATGTCGCATCCTGCCTTTTCTAGTTCAAGGATCTGAGCAACAGTTGCTGCAATATCATCAGTTGGTGTATTAGTCATGGACTGTATAGCTATAGGGCTTCCGCCGCCTATAGTAACTTTTCCGATGTTAATCTTTTTTGTATTATCTCTAAACATATTTCCTCCAATTGAAAACAAACTCAAACTCCGCTACCTACCGGAGCAGTTAACACTTCGCTACCTTTGTAGTTAACACTTCGCTACCTACCGGAAGAGTTTACTTATATCATTAAAGAATACCACTATGGTCAGCAGCATCAGGAGTATAAATCCGATAAAATTAACGATGTTTTCTTTATTTTTTGGAATCTTTCTTCCGGATATTCCTTCTATCGCACAAAAGAGGATCCTTCCTCCGTCAACTGCCGGAATAGGAAGCAGATTCATAACTCCAAGATTTGCTGAGATAAGCACTGTGAAGTTGATAACATTAAGAAGTACATCTATAAAGCCACCGCGCTTCTGGGCTTCATCCACCACATCTCCCATCATCTGACCTATACCTACAGGTCCGGACAGATCATCTATTGATGCGCCGCCTGAGAAAAGCATTTTAACTGAATAAATGGTAGTCTTTATATTAAACCTTACTTCATAAAATGAATAGAGAAGTTCCTCTACGAAACTCGAAGAAAGCCTTTGCTCACTAAGAACGCCGAAATAATAAGCACCGTTTTCATCCGGTTTCATGGTAAGAGTTGTATTATACCTCTTTCCGTCTCTTTCATAGACGATATCTATGGGTTTTGTTGGATCATTTACCATTCTAAATAGTGTAAGCTCACGGAAATTATAGATTCTTTCTCCATTAAGACTGATTATCGTGTCTCCCGCCTGAAGACCAGCTTCGTCAGCAGCACTGCCAGGCTGTACCATAGAAAATGATGCCGGGTCAAGGACACAGTAATGGCAGATTATTATGGATAGTAAGAACGCCAGCACAAAATTAAAAAATGGTCCCGCAAGAAGTACAGAAAGTCTCTGCAATACCGTTTTATTATTAAATGAATTCTTATCATTTGAATCTTCTGCCTGACCTTCCATAAGGCAGTAACCGCCTATAGGAAGGAGTCTGATAAAGTATGCAGTCTCTCCTTTGCCCCATTTGGCAATGGCAGGTCCCATACCGATGGAAAATTCATTTACTTTAACTTTATTTAGTTTTGCAAATATAAAATGTCCAAACTCATGCACAAATACAATGATACCGAACATTAAAACGAAATATACGATCTTCATAACTTATATCTATCCACTTCTATTTTTTCAAGTACTAGTTTAGCGTCCGCTGAATAAATGAACTTATGCGCTGAATGCTTGCTCGAGGTTCGTCTCAAAACACCTACTAGTTCCACTTTGTCTTAAGGATTTCCTCTGTCCATTTCTGAGTCTCTAAAATATCTTTAAGCTCAGGATGCTTAATAAACTCATGACATGCCATAGCATATTCTATCATGTCATAGATTTCTAAGAATCTGATATCACCCTTAAGGAATTTAGCTACTGCATATTCATTTGCGGCATTTAAAACTGTTGGCATTGAACCGCCAGTTTTAATAGCACTGTAAGCAAAATCAAGACCCTTAAATGTATCTCTGTCAGGTTTCTCAATCTTTATCTCGCTTATCTTTGAAAAATCAAGTCTGTCTCCAGGGAGTGCTCTTCTGTATGGATAGCAGAGCGCATACTGGATTGGAAGTTTCATGTCAGGAGTACCTAGCTGAGCGATAACTGCTCCGTCCTGATATTCAACCGCTGAATGGATTATACTCTGTGGCTGGATAATAACTTCTATTTGTTCAGATGCCACATTAAAGAGCCATTTAGCTTCGATAACTTCAAGTCCCTTATTTACCATAGTAGCGCTGTCTATTGTGATCTTAGCTCCCATGGACCAATTAGGATGATTTAGAGCCTGCTCTATTGTAACATTTTCTAATTCAGCTCTCTTCTTGCCGCGGAATGGTCCGCCAGAGGCTGTAAGTAAGATACGTGATAATTTGTTGCCTCTGTTGCCCTGAAGGCACTGGAAAATGGCTGAATGCTCACTATCAACAGGAAGTATGCTCACTCCTCTTTCTTCTGCTGCATCTATTACAAGATGTCCTGCAGTAACGAGGGTTTCTTTATTGGCAAGGGCTATATCTTTGCCGGCCTTTATAGCTGCAAGAGTGGGCTCAATACCTATCATTCCAACGATAGCAGTTACTGTTATATCAGCTTTTTCATAAGAAGCCACATCTATAAGTCCCTGCATTCCTGACTCGACTTTAACATCCATGTCAGCAAGAGAAACCCTTAAGGATGCTGCGTCTTCATCGCTCCAAACTGCTATAAGTTCCGGTTTATACTTTCTTGCCTGCTGTTCTAATAACTTTATATTGCTACCACATGAAAGTGCTACGACTCTCATATCCATATTATTATCAACTACTTCAAGGGTCTGGGTTCCAATAGAACCTGTTGAACCTATTATAGATATATTCTTAATCTTATCTTCTATCATATTATTTCCTCTATGATCTATGCCGTGACACGGCATTATTCAAAACTATACTGTTCCCTAGCGCTACAGGTCGCACCAGATAAATACTGGCTGGCCTTTTGCTCAACCTACGCCAGATAAATACTGGCTGGCCTTGCAGGACCAGCCAGAGTTTCAATTTATTTTGCTATGTTATGAAGAATGAAAAGCACGCAATAATAAATTATAGGTGCTGTAAATATCATACTGTCAAATCTGTCAAGGACGCCGCCATGGCCCGGTATCAGCTTACCATAATCCTTAACTTCGTTATTTCTCTTAATTGCTGACGCAGCAAGATCCCCGATAACCGCAGGGATTGCGCCGATTGCTCCCACGAGAGCAAACCAAAGTGGTGCATTACTTATTGGTGTCGCGAAATGGTTATAGCAAAAACCAAATATCATTCCAAGGATTCCTGCTCCAAGGATTCCACCTATAAGACCTTCCACACTCTTCTTTGGGCTAAGCACTGGTGACATCTTGTGTTTTCCAAAAAGACGACCTGTGCAGTAAGCCAGGGTATCATTTCCCCATGAGCAGATAAATACAAGGATTATAAGCAATCCGCCGGATTTAAGTGCTCTTAACTGATATACATAAGACAGACACACGCTCACATAGAAGAATGAGAAGAATGCCGCCATGATCTCTTTATCATGATACTTAGGAAATGCCAACACATAAATACTAAGCACCGCCAGAAGATATACTATAAATAATGGAAGTATAAATTCTGCCTTCGCAAGATAAAGGATTAAATAATATGCAAATGTTGCCGCATACGCAACATAGGCAAGTACTTTTTCTTCTAACTTATAAACTCTAAGGAGTTCATAGATACCAACAAAAGATAACAATGTTGTTGCTATAAGTGTAACTGCGCCGCCAAAATAAAGCACAATTGTTGATAAGATAACCAGTACTATACCGCTTATAAGTCTTGTTACAAACATTATTTTACTCCACCAAACCTTCTGTCTCTATTTGTAAAATGTCTCACAGCATCTAAAAGACATTCTCTGTCAAAATCAGGCCATAATACATCTGTAAAATAGAATTCAGAATAAGCTATCTGCCATGGAAGATAATTGGAAGTTCTTACTTCTCCGCTGGTCCTGATAAGAAGATCAGGATAAGGAAGTTCTGCTGTATCTAATTTAGAATTAAATACATCTTCATTTATATCTTCAACAGCTAGTTTCCCTGTTTTTACATCTTCAGCAAGTTGTTTTGCTGCTCTGACTATCTCATCTCTTCCACCATAGTTAAGAGCCATAGTGAAATTAAGTCCGGTATTATTTGCAGTTGCTTCTTCAAGTTTATCAATCGCCTGATTGATATCATCTGCAAGCTTTGATCTGTCGCCTATGATACGGACTCTCATATTCTCTTTATTAGATCTTTCGATAGAGGTCTCAAGGTAGTTACGAAGGAGATTCATGATTCCCGTAACTTCCTCTACTGATCTCTTCCAGTTCTCTGTTGAGAATACATAAACAGTCAGATATTTGATTCCCATATTCCATGCATCTTCGCATATCTTTTCTACGTTCTTTGCTCCGGCCTTATGTCCGAAGTTTCTTGGCATAAAACGTTTCTTCGCCCATCTGCCATTTCCGTCTAAAATGATAGCTACATGCTGTGGTACATTTAACTTTTCACCGTCTATTATTTTTTCCATAGTAAATTTCCTATTTACGACTAGACTGTCATGATTTCCTTTGTCTTCTCGTCGATAGTCTTATCAATTTCAGCGATGAACTTATCAGTTGCCTTCTGGATCTTATCCTCTTCTGACTTCTGCTCATCATCTGAAAGCTCGCCAGCCTTATTCTGCTTCTTTACAGCATCATTTGCATCACGTCTTACGTTACGGACTACAACCTTTGCAGCTTCACCCTTCTTCTTGATGTCCTTGGCAAGTTCCTTACGTCTGTCCTCTGTAAGTTCAGGGAATGTGATGATAACGCTCTTACCGTCATTGTTTGGTGTAACGCCAAGATCTGATACTACGATTGCTTTCTCAATTTCCTTAAGTAAGCTTGATTCCCAAGGTGTGATGATGATTGTTCTTGCTTCTGGAACATTTACGTTTGCAACG
This sequence comes from Lachnospiraceae bacterium UBA3772, assembly GCA_002371025.1. Lineage (GTDB taxonomy): Bacteria > Bacillota > Clostridia > Lachnospirales > Lachnospiraceae > Eubacterium_Q. Next base: position 19,397 of record DFFQ01000188.1, read on the forward strand.
CCCTGAAGGCCTGTCATTGTTCCATAGTAATTGATCTTGATCTTATCAAGGATATGTGGATTAGCACGTCCTGCTCTGATTGTTGCATAATCCTCTTTAAGATTATCAATTGCCTTCTGCATCTTTACTTCATATTCTGCTGCCATTTTTATGTCCTCCAAATTTTATTCATTTTCGTGTTACTTATCACGTTTATATTTTATTTTTGATTCAGGTAATTTTACTTGCTATTATAATCAACCAGTTTTTTATTAAATTTTTTATTAAGTTTCTGATTGAAGTAACTGGTCAATTAGGCCTCAACTAAAGTTCCTGTGAAATGTCCTGTTACAGTGTTAATGATTGAATCCTTCTCATTAAGTCCGAAAAGCATCATAGGCATATGATTTTCCATTGCAAGTACTGCTGATGCAAGGTCTATTACTCCAAGCTTCTGATCTACGATGTCTTCCATCTTCATCTTATCGTACTTCTTGGCATTTGGATTTGTCTTAGGATCGCTGTCATATACTCCATCAATTGCTTTAGCTGAAAGTATAACATCTGCCTTGATCTCAATAGCACGAAGCACCATAGCCATATCTGTTGAGAAATATGGATGGCCTGTTCCACCTGCAAAGAATACTATCTCTTTCTTCTCAAGGTATTCAACAGCCTTATCAATATTGAAAAGTTCTGTCATATCTCCACAGTTAAATGGAGTCATGACATGGCACTTAAGACCTGCCATTCTGAATATATCTGCTGTATAAATGCAATTCATAACAGTTGCAAGCATACCGATCTGATCAGCTTTTATTCTGTCCATATCATTTGATGTTCTTCCTCTCCAGAAGTTACCACCACCGATAACTACGCCAATCTCAGTACCCTTATCAGCAATCTCCTTTACCTGGGCTGCTACTGCCTTAACTGTTTCCTCGTCAAATCCTGACTTCTTGTCTCCGGCAAGTGCCTCTCCACTGAGTTTAAGTAAGACTCTGTTTAATTCCATTTTATTTATTTCCTTTCTTCTGGCCATTTGTTCTCTGACCATTATTTCTAGATGAATTAGGCTTTTTCTCTGAAAGATCAGTTATTTCTTCTGACTTTGCAGCTCTCTTCTCATCTTCTGAGAAATATCTCTTAACATCTACGTCAAGATAAGCCTGTGAGCAGAAACCTTCGATGATAGCTCCATTATTGATCTGAACTGATTTAGACTTGATATTTCCAACAATAACAGCTGATGAATCAACTATTACCTGTCCCTTAACATCAATATCACCATTAACTGCACCTGCGATAACTGCTGATGAAGCGGCAATATTTCCAATTACTACAGTTCCAACACCGATCTTTACGGAATCATCACATACAATCTCGCCTTCTACCTTTGCCTGATTAGCATACATCTCGCCGGCTTTTACGTCACCCTTAATTGTTCCGCCAAGGATAAGCTTACCCTTACACTTAACATCTCCTGTAACTGTACCAAGAATATCGATATCTCCATCAGTTTCGATATTTCCTGTAACCTTTGTCTTTGATGTAATATATGTTGAATCAGGTGCTGGTGCGAATTCTAATGTTTCTTCTTTTGAATCAATCTTATCTTCTAAATCAGCCAACTCTTTATCCTCTTTTCTTTCTTCAATACCTTTTTCGTCTTCGTCATTTTCTTCAATATCTAACTCATCGACATCTAACTCTTCGATATCTGGCTCTTCGATATTATCTTCTTTGACGTTTTCTTCTATATCTTCGATAACATTTTTTGTACTGTCGTCAAAGATTTCTTCAACCTTTTCTTCAGCATCTTCTTTGTCATCTTCTGTAATGTGTTCTTCTATTTCTTCTACTTTGTCTGATTCTTCAGCATACTCTTCGATGCTTTCTTTTTCTATATCTTCGTCACCCGAAACGCCATCTAATCTATCAAGATCTATGATTGCTTCAGGATCTTCCATCTCATCTAATTCTTCCTCAACGGTCTTTTCATCAGATGATGCATCTTCTGGAAGTGATTCTTCTGCTTCTTTTTTATCCTCTGATTTATCTTCTGCAGAAACTTCCTCTACATCCTCAGCTTTTAAAATATCCGATTTTAATTCTTCAACTTCGGCCTCTTTTGCAATAACAGATTTTTTTTCTTCTGCATCTGCTGCTTCTATCTCATTATTTCCGGCTATCTCATCAGCAATCTCTCCAACTAATTCTTCCTCTGAAGATTCTCTATTTCTCTGATTCTTCTTGCCATATTTGTTCTTTTTCTTTTTCTTCTTTGTCTTATACTGACTACCTTTATTTTCAGCTTCAGCAACTGCCTTCTCAAAGTCAGCATCTCCATAAGAAAGATTATCAATAGCAGCATCAACCATCTGCTCTTCTATATCAGCATTAAGTCTGAGTCTTTCTCTCATCTTATCAGCTTCTTCCTTAAGAATTGCTTCTGTAACAGCAGCATGAACATTCTTTGGAGCTTCTTCTTTTACTGCCTGATCTTTTTTATCTACCTTTGGCTCGTCATATTCTTCAAAATCATCAAATTCAACATCTGAATCATCATCCTCAGATTTCTTGTTTGAATCACTCTTTACAGACTCCTCTTCCTTAAATGGATCAGGAATTTCTTTTTTCTTCTTGTCAGTATTTTTTTCTACCGGGTCAGGCATAAGTTCATTGACTGCCTGGGCGAAATCCCGCTTAAAACCTTTAAAAAAACCCATATATTTCCTCTCTTTTAACCTAATTCAAAAGCCTAAAATTCCTTTAGACCATACACATTAGAAATTATAACACATAATATCAGTATAATACAATTTTTCATTTTTTATTTGAAAACGAACGCCAAAATAAAATGGACGCTCAAGATGGCAGACGGACGCCAAAATATAACAGACGCTCAAAGCAATACCTCCAGCGGTAAAATAAGCCCTTTGGAGGTATTCTTCTCGCGTCTTTTATTATATTTTAGCTGGGTATAGCTACTTTATGAAATCTTTTAAAATTCTGGCATTGTTATTTTTTACTGGTTACTGCTACTCCTATATAACCTTTTTATTCTTTGGCTAAAGCTGGCCACTTTATGATATGTTCTTTTTATATTGGAACTCTATATATTTAGTGTCCGGTAAACTCTGAATAATATATTCTAAATATATCTTTAGTATCATCTTCTTCAGATTCTAAAGATATTTTTAAATATTCATCTTTACATTCAACAACACAATTGTCTGGATTTTCTATTTTTTCCAGTCTCATATATGTATAAAATTTTTTATTCGCATCACTCCCATTATCAATAACAATAATCTCTGCTCTAACATTTCCATAATAATTCTCAATATCTCCTAGAGTATTTATAATAACTTTATACTGCCTATCATTACTATCCTTTTCTATCCATTTTCTTTTTAATCGATAGTCTTTATAATGATTTAATGTAAAAATCCCCGGAACAATTAAAATAACGATTAACGCCACTATAATTCTAATTCGATTAATTCTATTTTCCATAAAAATCACCTGTTTTCATATTCATCAAAAAACAATATATATTTATCTACTTCTCTATCCCTGTAATCACGGAAAGACACTGTAATTCCATCTGGATTATATTTTATATCAAAATTATCTGCATCCAGTTCCCTTCCCATGTTATTAATTAATATTCCATAACACAATAATCTTTTTCTCTCTTGTGTGTCATAAATAGATACATTAGCTTTTCTACGTCCAAATATAAATTTACATGATGTTACATCTTCACATTCCACATAATACCTTTCATCCCCAAATACAAGTTCGCAACATTTTTTGGTTTTATTTTTGAAGTTCAAAAGCATAAAAGTGTATGCCAAAATATTGCTAATTATCAAAACAACTACCAGACACTTAAATAATTTATTTTTCATTCTTTATCCTTCCGTATAAATATTGAACATAGGCATTTCTTGCCGCCATAGAAAGAGATACCGGAATTTCTATCGGCATATCATTATAATCTTTAAATAAAGGCCAAATATGAATTCCATATCTAGGCCAAGTATATAATAGAACTTCGTTAGATATATCTACTAAATCTTTATTATCAACAAACATCGAAAATCTTTTTTTATATCCATAACTGAAATATTCTTCTAAAACATTGATATTTCCATGTTCTTTTATTAATTTAAAAATATTCTGTGCATCAACATCCGAATACATATCTTCTCTTTTAAAATGAATATCAATATTTTTCTCGTGTATAATATTTAATTTAGGGTATTTATTATATACCTCATCAACATCATCCGGAGCAATTAAGTATTCCATTGCTTCTTTATACATTACTTACTGTTATAGAAGAATTAAATCCATTTCCCCAATCACTTGAAAGTGAATATTCCACATAATAATCCTCAGGATCTGCAAGACGTTTTTCTCCCATAATATGATATTTTGATGGAAATCCTTTAAAACTATCGGTTCCACTAAAACCAAACTCTACCGATGATTCAGGTAAGATATCCTGATTCCATATGTCATTTTTAATCACTATAGGATTTAAATCTGAAATATTATTTTTGTTTACATTATCTTTGTCAGCTTCTTTATCATTTATAGCTTCAACTATTTTTGCATTCCAGATGTTAGAAATTCTGTCATTATAATTAAATCCCAACGCCCAGTTTTCAATGGTTTCATCACTTGTGTTTGTGATCTTAACATTAGCATTATAGCCCTTGTCCCAGTGTTCTTTGAGAATAAATTCTACTTCAAATCCATTTCCATAATAAACAGATTCAGTAGTAACGCCATCCCAGGAAATTAATTTCTCACCACTAATAGCTTCTTCAGCTGTAATTTCAGAAGAGTTTCCATCAGAATTATTTCCTCTGTCATCTGCTAAAACTCGGCCGTTACCCCCCCCTAGTAAAATAAGGGTTGAGAGCATAATTGCTACATGTCTCTTAAACTTTTTAGTCACTTCTCATGTCTCCTTTAAAATAGTTTCTTTATATTCATTTTTTGAATAACATAATAAAAAAAGGGATTTTCCCCCGATCCACATTCAAGAAGAATATACACTATGTTAAAAAAACTGTAAAGATAAAAACGGACGCAAAAAAATGGCAGACGAACTCCAAAATAAAATGGACGCTCAAGATGGCAGACGGACGCCAAAATATAACAGGTGCTCAAAGCAATACCTCCAGCGGTAAAATAAGCCCTTTGGAGGTATTCTTCTCGCGTCTTTTATTATAATTCAGCTAGGTATAGCTACTTTATGAAATCTTTTAAAATTCTGGCATTGTTTTTTTCTGGTTGTAACTACTTTATATCTTTTTCTACGAAATTTTGATATCAATTTTATTTTTCAGATTATTCAACATGCTATACTTCACCAGTCGTTCCATCTGCATTCTGCCAACCACTATTCCTGGAGCAATCCCCTGATCATTAGCAAATTCAATAACGCTTTTCTCTGAAAAATCCCCATTTTTCTTAAACACTTCAAAATCCATACTATTAATCAAGGTGTCTTCTGACCACTTATCTGCAGCCTTTTCATCTTCATCAGATGTACCATTTGCTAATCCTACGTGCCCCAAAACTATATGGGCGAGTTCATGAAACAAACTAAACCAGAATATATCAGCATCTTTTCCTCTTACAGTGAGACTTACAACAATCTTATTTCCATCAATAAAAGAAGCACCTTGAAGAAATGATCCCTTTAGATGAGGCAGTATTATTAATGCAATCCCACAATCGGAAAGATAATTTATTATTTTAGGGTAAAACTCCTCTGGATTAAGAGTAGTCATCCTTCTTATTTCCGGAATCGCTGAAACCAATCCCTTTATATTAATCGGTGAAGTTTGAACTTCTCTTGCTTTGATTTTAGCCTCTTGAACCCATGCAAGCAATGCAAGATCACTCTTTTCTGTAATTGCCAATCTGCGACAAGCAATTCTTGTTATCTGTTTATTATTAAGAAGTGATAGTTCAACCACTTCGAAATATTTTCGAAGATTAATAACCCTTTCTTTTGCATCAGTCGTTCCCGGAACCCATCCATATTTTGACATTTCATTATAAGGAAATTGTTTGGCGATTATAATATCTGCATCCATCACATTTTCAGCATTAGCCTTAATAATTTTCTCTCTGTATATTGCTTCAAGATTATTCCAAAACTTTGCTGGAACTCCAAGAACCATTTCCAATTTAAGTGCCGTTTCAGGTGTAAGTTGAACCTCCCCATTTATAAGTTTACTAATATGTTTTTCAGACATATTCATCCTTGTGGCAAACTCTTTTTGACTCATGCCTCGATCAGTTAACTGTTCCTTAATTGTTGACCCAGGCGGTGTCGCTATATAATTGCTGCTTCTCACCATAGTGCTACCTCCTCAAATCTATTCTTTATTTGTGATAATCGATAATTTCTATAATGTTTACAATTTGTATCTCATCACCTATCTTTTCAAAAATTAATCTATAGGGATGAACTAAATCCACAGCATATTGTCCTTTTCTATTATTTACTAATGAATGACATCTCCCAATATGAAATTGTATCATTAGCTCCACTGTATCTATAGCTGTAATTTCATCTATACGCTGATGTATTTTCTCAGCCATACGTTGTCCATATGCTTTTTCTGCCACTTTAGGATTCCTGCAAATCCTTTCTATTTTCTTATTTTTATATATAATTTCCATCCCACCGCCCCAATTTACCTGTAAGGTAAATTTATTATAGCATGCATTTATTCTTTTCTCAACATATAGATTTACCTCCAAGGTAAATGCTTTTATGTAACAATAAATTTCCCGGTGTAGGAAGGTATTTTTGTTCAAATCTTCACCGTTAATTTACATAATGTTATACTTTTATTAATACCTTGTTCATAACTGGGGGTTATATTAATACCATAAAGTTTTTTCGTAACTCTCTCATTTATTTATTGTTTATTGTTGAAGAACAACCTCATCGTTATGATGGGGTTTTTCTTTTTGCCTTTTTTCAATTCTCATTCAAATAATTATTTCTTTTTAATGTTATTCCTGCTCACCGACTCAAAGCATAAAAATTCGTAAAAAATCGTAAATCTGCCATAATTTCTACGCAAATTTACCGATTGTTATATTTTTGTTAATATTCCGTTCATAATTAGGGTGTATCTTTTATTTAAAGTTTTTCATAACTCTCTCACTTTATTTATTAATGTATATTATAAAGCTAAAAGCCGTCAGATCTCCTCTGACGGCTTTATCAATTTTAGAAGCAGATTTGCAATTCAAATTCACGAATTCACTACTTATATTTATTTTCCTGCCTTGTCTATGATTCTGTTCTTTATCTCACGGAATTCCTCAAGCATTTCTTCGCTTGGCTTTTTAGTGACAAGACTTGTGATCATGATGATAAGTATCGTTACTGCGAAGGTTGGGATTATAGGATTGATATCAAAATATTCTGTAAAAGAAAGTTTCCCCATATCTCCCGGAATATATCTTATGTATCTAAAGGTTGGAAGGGCTATCACCGGAGTGATGAGTCCTGCAACAGCTCCGTATAGATTCATTCTTTTCCATCTTACAGCCATCATAACTACAGGCCCTGTGGCACAGCACATCACAAGGAACATGACAAAGACAAATTCACCAATCTTATCTTCTGTCTCTAAGTTAAAATATAGCGCAAGAAACATAATGACCCCTGCTACAATCCTGTAAGCTCTATGATCCTTGATCTTATTTCTTCCGGAAAATACCATGTCGATCATGAAGTCATTTATAATTTCCACTGTTATCACATGAATTGATAATTCAATAAGGGTTGTATAGCAAAAAAGCATTGCTATTATAAAGAAAAATCCAGTGATAACGGAAATAATATTGTCTGATTCTACAAGATGATTAAATAACAGATTAACGAACTGGATGTGAGTTGCATTTGTCTTCTGGACGCTTTCCGGATATATCATTGCTCGGGCAAATCCACCCATGATACAGCTGGAAAATGTTACTATCAGCATGAATATTATGGTGAGTTTTCTGCTTTTATTTATTACACGCGCTGACTTTGTAGTCATAAAAAACATAAGCAGTGCAGGAATTCCCATCATTAAAAGTCCATAGGAAAGATATGATACGTAAGTATTACCGGTCATACGCACACCGCCTGAATAAAGAGCATTTACGTATCGGCTGACATTTCCTGCAGCCCAGCCCTGCATGATATTTTCAAATATCTTTCTGGTTCCTAAGGTCCAGTAAACTCCAATGCATATCAGGATTGTACATGTAAGGACTATTATTCCCTTGATAGAACATGTCTTATAGATTCCTTTAAATCCTGCCACAAAACATGGAATAAGGGAACCTGCCACAAGTAACACTCCTGCTACATAAGGTCTGATTGAAAATGCGATGGAAAATGTTCTTATTCCTGCATGTAATGCGAATACCAGTATTGAAAATGTTGGAATTGTGATTATTATTGCTGAAATGAATTGAAGAACGTGATAATCATCTCTAAATCTTCTATGCAAAAGTTGTGAGACCGTGCTTACATTCTTGTATCTTGCGGTATATCGCATGATCCTGAAGCCTTCCATATCCCACATAATTGAAAATACAACAAACATTCCCAAAGCTATCCAGCCAATTCCGGCACCCATAAGATAAACGCCGGCAGGGATAACTATTAAGAATAAAAATGAAAGCATAGATACAGCGGATATTCCAAGATCCTGAGCCTTGATATTCCCGTCTCCTATAGATAAATCTCGTAAATTCATCCCTTACCTCCTGCTTTTTTCCCTAAAATAAATTAGTCCCTGCTTTCAATCATAAGTAATAATCCGTTTTCAAAATATACCGAAAGCATATCATCCACCGCTTCGTTGCTTATCCCCAGACTATTTCCATTAAAAAAATAACCTAACTTATTTTCATACTTAAAGCCTTTAAGTTTAACACCATTAACCTCTCCCGCAAACGGAAGAAAAGAAATATATTTTCCAAAAAGCTGATCTTTATAAAAAACATAGGTTTTCTTTTTCTGAAGAAGCCTTATCCTGTTATGACCGTCAATTAAATATGCTTTGGTATTTTCTTTTATCCTCTGGCCACTACTGCACATTACCATATATAACAAATTTATATTAGCTAAAGTATGATCCAGTCTTGTTCCTGTTCCTGCAAAAATATAAATATTATTATAATAATCATCTGAATAACTGCAAATATCTAAAGCTTTTTTTAATGCACATTCCATATCTGTAGCGTCCTTAACAGGGTCAAGCTTTTTAACTTTCCTTGAATAAGTATTAATAGTCTCTTTTTCTTCATCTGTTACAGAGTCAAAGTCTCCAATGGCAATATCTATCTTATAGCCGCTATTAATCAAGGAAAAAGCACCACGGTCTGCCCCTATAAGAAAAACGTCTTCCTCTGTTTCATCGATAAATGCTTTTACCAGGTTTTCATCATAATTTCCGCCTGCGACTATTACTACTTTCATAACCTACTCCATTATTTTAAGGAAATCACTTACATTCTTCTCGATATCATCATTAAAAATTGCTGAACCCGCAACAATAACATTTGCGCCAGCATCAAGTACTTCTTTAAGATTGCTGAGCTTAACGCCACCATCCACCTCGATATCAATATCAAGGTTTCTTTCTTCGGCTAAAGCTTTTACTTCTTTTATCTTTTCTAAAGCTGATGGGATAAATGTCTGTCCCCCGAATCCAGGATTTACGCTCATAACCAGCACCATATCACAGTCATCTATCACATATTTGATAGCTTCCACAGGAGTTGCAGGGTTAAGTGCAACAGCAGCCTTCATTCCTGCGTTATGGATTGCCTGAATAGTCCTATGCAGATGTTTGCAGGCTTCAGCATGAACACACATGATATCAGCTCCTGCAGCCTTATAATCATCTATATATCTTCCCGGTTCCTCGATCATAAGATGTACATCTAAAATCGCATCAGGAACTGCTTTTCTAACGAAACTTATAACTGGAGGTCCAAATGAGATATTTGGCACAAACATTCCATCCATTACATCTACATGGATGTATTTTGCTCCTGCATTATATACCTTCTTAAGATTCTCACCCATATTGTTAAAATCTATAGAAAGCATTGATGGTGATAAAATATTCATTAGTATTTCCTCCTGCTCTTTAAAAGCTCAAATAAAGATTTGTAGCTTTCATATCTTTCCTTTGAAATGTTGCCCTGTTCCACAGCTTCTTTTACACTGCATCCCGGCTCTGCCATATGAACACAGCCTGTAAAACGACAGGTGTCATTATATTTTTCAAATTCCCTATACATGTACATAAGGTCATTTTCAGTAAGATTCATAAAATCCATAGACGAAAATCCCGGTGTATCCATAATATAGGTGTTGGTGTCTATTCTTATTAGTTCTGTATGACGGGTAGTATTCTTACCACGTTTTATCTTCTGGCTGATCTCCCCGGTAGCCGCTTTAAAGCCAGGTATAAGTGCATTCAGCATAGATGATTTTCCTACGCCGGATGGTCCGGAAAGAACTGAAGTCTTTCCTTTAAGTATCTCTCTTAAAGTATCTACTCCTTCCCCTGTATGGGCTGAAGTAAGAAGAACTCTGTATCCTGCTTTGCTGTAGATATCTGCATAATCATGAATCTTTGCAATAGCTTCCGGAGTTCCATCATCAATCTTATTGAAACATATAATTGTTTCAACATGCTGCTGCTCCATATTTATAAGGAATCTGTCCAGGAGTCCTAAATGTGGTTCCGGATAAGCAGCCGCAAAAATGATAATCGCCTGGTCAGCATTTGCAGCCGCCGGGCGAATTAAAGTATTGCGACGTGGCAAGATAGAGATGATATTGCCAGTCAGTTTCTCTGAATCTTCTACCCTCTCTATCTCACAATCATCGCCAACCAGAGGCTTAACATCTTTATTTCTAAAAACGCCTCTGGCCTTGCATTCATATAATTTTAAGTCCTCACAATCGACATAATAAAAACCGCCGATTCCTTTAATAATCTTTCCCTTCAAGCTTTCACCCATTAATCTTCGCTAAATGTAAGTGTTAATGACTGTGAGAAATCTGCTGACACGTCATTTCCTTCGCTATCCTTTGCCTCAACCTGAACTTTACCATTGTTAAAGCTAAGTCCTGATACACTTCCATCTATTGGAATTGTCTGGCTTTCACCTGATGCAGTTGTTGCTGCAGCTGTATGAACACCGTCTCCATCAATGATATAAACAGTTACTGTAACTTCCTTACCTGTGTAAGCTGCTACATTATTGTTTTTAACACTACCACTGATAACACCTGTGTAAGTCTTAGCCGCTGGACCATCACTTACAACAAGATCAACTGTTGTTCCTTCGTTAACCTGGTTGCCGCTGCCAACAGACTGACTGATTACAAGACCTTTTTCAACTGAGTCGCTATGTTCATGTGTAACTTCTCCAAGGCTAAGCTTTGAAGCCTTAAGACTGCTTGATGCAGCTGATTCGCTGATACCTGTTACATCAGGAACCTCAACCTTCTTAACCTCTGAACCATTACTTACAACGATCTTAACTTCACTACCCTTAGCAGCCTTTGAACCACCTTCAGGATCCTGTGAAATGATCTTATCTTTCTCAACTTCTTCATCGAATTCAAATGAATGAGTTACCTTAAATCCCTGCTCTTCAAGGATCTTTGTAGCCTGATCATCTGAATATCCTTTTCCTACAACTGTAGGAACTGTAACTTCTTCAGCACCTGCTGAAACATAAACTGTAATGGCCTCATCCTTTGCGATCTTCTCGCCTTTTTCAGGATTTGAACGGATTACATATCCTTCTTTTACATCTTCATTCTTTTCATTTACAAATGTGATATTTGTAAAACCAGCATCCTTAAGGATCTTCTCTGCTGCAAGCTGAGTCATACCCACTACATCCTGCATTTCCTTAAGAACCTTCTCTGTTGTTGCTTCTGAAGTTGCTGTTGTTGCTTTATTATTCTTAGATCCAAAATGGAACCAGCCAAGGATATTACCAATGATAACGAAAATGATTATGGCAATGATAACTGCAACTGCAACACCACCAATAACTACAGCTTTTTCAAGCTTTGGATCGATATCTTCTTCATCACTTTCCTTAGATGATGATGGTCTTTCATATTCAAGATCATCTTCATCATCAGAAACCTTCTTTATAGGCTGCTTCTTCTTTGGTCTTTCTTCTTCCTCATCATCAAAATCATCTTCATCTTCAAGTAAAGCATTAACCCTTGATTTATCAGGAGTTGGACGTGAAGATGGAACTTCTTTATTTGCTGTAGAAGCTTCATTTTTAATTGCTTCAATGTCCTTATTTGTAAAGCGCTGTGTAGGGCCTGATGGAACATTTGCGGCAACTACTATATCAATATTTGGATTATTCTTAACACGGTTAAGATCCGCAATAAGCGCTGCGGCTGTGAAATATCTTCTCTCTGGCTTCTTCTGGGTTGCCTTTAAGATAACCTTCTCCATACTTGAGTAAATATCAGGATAGTACTCTCTTGGAGGAACGATATCTGTCTGGATATGCATAAGTGCGATGGCAACATTTGTATCACCTTCAAATGGTACTCTTCCGGTTACCATTTCATACATTGTTATACCCAGTGAATAGATATCACTTCTTTCATCACTATATCCACCTCTGGCCTGTTCAGGCGAAATGTAATGCACTGATCCCATGCCTGAAGTTGATAATGTATTGGATGTTGCAGCTTTCGCAATACCAAAGTCTGTTATCTTTAATGTACCTGTCTTAGATACAATGATATTCTGTGGTTTGATATCTCTATGGATTACATGATGCTGATGAGCAGCTTCAAGACCGGATGCTATCTGTATTGAAAAATCAATAGCCTGATCCATTGAAAGTCTTCCATTTAAGTTGATATATTCCTTTAAAGTGATACCTTCAACCAATTCCATAACAATGAAATTTCTTCCATTGTCTTCGCATACGTCATAAACACTGACAATATTAGGATGTGTAAGTCCAGCTGAAGCCTGTGCTTCTACTCTGAACCTTGACACAAAATTCTGATCATTTGAATATTCAGTCTTAAGGACTTTAATCGCTACATATCTCTTAAGTCGTGTATCCTGTGCCCTATAAACTGTTGACATGCCCCCAGTGCCGACAACATCTATTATTTCATATCTTTCATCAAGTATAGTTCCTGACTTTAACATCTTATATTTACCTCGCTATATGGATATCACTACAGCGGAAATGTTGTCGTTTCCACCATAATAATTAGCTCTGCCTATCAAAGCTTCAACTATTTTTTCTTCATTTTCTGTCTCCATGACTATGTCACGAAGTTCGTCATTCTCAACCATGTTGGAAAGTCCGTCAGAACACATAAGTATCCTGTCACCTTCCTTAACATCGACCTCGAAAAAATCAGGCATTGCTTCATCACGTGAGCCCATGGCTCTGGTTATAATATTCTTTTCCGGATGATTTCTTCCTTTATTTCTGTCCAGCTGACCACTCCGGATAAGTTCTTCTACCAGTGAATGATCCATAGTTATTTGTCTTATCTCATCATTTATTAGATAAAGTCTGCTGTCACCTATATTTCCAACATAGAGTTTGCCATCTTCTACAACACAGGCAACCATTGTGGTTCCCATGCCAAGCTTTTTACTGTCTTTCTCTGCTTCCTTATAAACTTCGCTGGAAGCATATACCATGGCTCTCTTTAATAAGGATATAGGATTTCGAATGGTGGAGTTTTTCACAAAGTCAGTAACAATGTTTATTGCATATCTCGATGCAAAATCCCCTGCTGCATGACCTCCCATGCCATCCGCTACTATATATAAGTTAGGTAAAGGACCTATAGGCTCATTACTTAAAAAAATGTTGTCCTGGTTTGAGTCTCTTTTCCTTCCTGTATCTGTCTTTCCACTGGATAACATACAAAACTCCTTAAAATATCTAGTCAATCCTTAGCATGTTTTAGTCTAAGCTGACCGCAGGCGGCATCAATATCGCTACCCATACCTCTTCTAATAGTAACATTTATTGATTTTTTTTCAAGTGTATTTTTAAACCGCTCCGCTGACTCCCTTGTACTGCCACTAAATTCAGTCTCTGCCACAGCATTTATAGGTATCAGATTTACATGTCCGTGCATATCACTTAAAAGCTTTGACAATCTAATGGCATGCTGCTCTGAATCATTTACGCCTCTTACAAGGCTGTATTCAAATGTAACTCTTCTTCCTGTTTTATCAAAATAATACCTGCAGGCATCAAGTGTTTCTTTAATCGTATACCTATTTGCCACAGGCATCAGATTCTTTCTTTCTTCATCTGTTGTTGCATGAAGTGAAAGGGCAAATGTAATAGGAAGTCCCTCATCTGCAAGCATCTTTATCTTTGGAACAAGTCCACAGCTAGAAACCGTTATATTTCTAAGGCTGATATTATATCCCTGTTCATTTGAGATAAGATGAAGGAATCGTATAAGATTATCATAATTATCAAGAGGTTCTCCGGTTCCCATCACTACTATATTTGAGATTCTTTCTCCGGTTAATTTCATAGCCAGATAGATTTGTCCTAACATTTCTGAAGCAGTGAGGTTTCTGATCTTTCCACCTATTGTAGAAGCGCAGAACTTACATCCCATGGCACATCCTGCCTGAGATGATATACAAATGGAATTTCCATGATGATATCTCATAAATACTGATTCTATCATCTGACCATCTTCCATCTTAAAGAGGAACTTTATAGTACCGTCCTTTGCAGAAGTCTGTCTTGTCTCTTCCTTAACAGTAACCAGATTTTTACTTATCTCTTCCTTTAAATCTTTTGGAAGATTTGTCATCTCTTCCACATCCATAGCATATTTCTTATGGATCCACTCAAAGATTTGCTTTGCTCTAAACTTAGGAAAACCAAGAGATGTGATATATTCAGTTAATTCATCCAAATACATGGATCCTAAATCTTTCTTCATATCCAGATTATTTCCTCTTCATTATGCAGTAATAAAATCCATCTGTATCATCTCTTCCCTGAAGGAAAAGTCTTTCTTCAATCTTTTCATATTCCTTATTATCCTTAAGGAATCTTTCTACATTTCTCTCATTTTCTTCAGGATTTATAGTACATGTGGAATATGAAAGGATTCCTCCATGTTTAACATATTCTGAAGATACATTAAGCATTTTTAGTCCCATTTTAGAAAGAGCCACCAAATCCTGAGGGCTTACACGGTATTTGATATCATTCTTTCTTCCCATTACTCCAAGTCCTGAGCAAGGAACGTCACAAAGTACTATATCATATACTCCGATGGAATTAATGTCACGCACTAATGCATCTTTTCTTTCGCAAATGACTCTGTCATCTATCTTAAGTCTTTCAACATTTTCTCTGATAAGTTCTAGCTTATCTTCGCTAATGTCACGACTTCTTACCTTTGCGCCTTTTTCTGCAAAATAAGCAGTCTTTCCTCCAGGTGCTGCGCAGACATCAAGGACTTTATCTCCTTCCTTTACTCCTGTTGCAACAACAGAAAGCATTGAGCTTATATCTTCTACTGAAAAATCCCCTGTCTTATATCCCGGGATTCTTCTTATAAAATCATATCCACTGATAAGAAGCGCATCTTCTGCCTCCGATGACTCCTCAACAGTAATACCTGCATCTACAAGTTTCTTCTTTAATGTTTCTTTATCTGTAACAACTCTGTTAACTCTTATGGTTGTAGGTCTGTCTTCATATAATGAAGCAAGTATTTTTTCTGCCATCTCTTCACCATAAGAATTCTGAAGCAGATTAACTATCCATCCTGGAATTGAGTACTTAATAGAAAGTTTTGATTCTATAAGCTCATCAATCTCTTCTTTTTTGCGGCTGACATTTCTAAGAATAGCATTTACAAATCCTGAGAGTCCTGCTAACTTATGAGCCTTTGCAAGACGAACTGCCTCATTTACCGCAGCTCTCTCAGGTACAGAATCCATATATCTTATCTGATATATTCCCATACGAAGGATATTTCTTATAGCCGGCTTCATCTTATTTAATTTTGTGGTTGTAAGATGTTTGATTATCTCATCGATCTGAAGTCTGTATTCAGTTGTTCCTTCCACAAGTCTTGTAATAAAAGCTCTGTCTCTCTTATCATCAAACTGGATCTTCCTTAGACCCGCTTCTAAGGCATCACTTGAAAATGTCTTATTAACATCTATATCTGTAAGTATTGTAAGTGCTATATCTCTTGTATCTAATTCCATATTATTCTCCGCAAATGATTCCCTTCTCTAAATGGTTTCCGTTAAGAAATGCTGCTGTGTCCATCTCTTTCTTTCCTTCCGGAGTAATGCGAAGCACCTTAAGTGCACCTTCTTTACAATTGATCACAAAGTATTTTTTTGTAACTTCTATTATCTCACCACAGGCAGCGTTGCTATCTCCACAAACAACCTCTGCTTTTAATATCTTTGCAGATTTTCCTTCTATTGTGGTATAGCAGCATGGCCAAGGAATAAGTCCTCTTATAAGTCTTTCTAATTCAACTGCTGTCTTATTAAAATCCAGCTGTCCCATAGCTTTATCAAGCATCTTTGCATAGTTTGACTTTGAATCATCCTGAGGAGTTCTTGTAGCAGTTCCTCCTTCAAGCTTTTCCATGGTTGAAATGATAAGTTCTGCTCCCATATCACTAAGTCTTTCTGTAAGACTGAGCCCTGTATCTTCAGCTGTTATATTTGTTTCAACTGATTCAATCATGTCACCTGTATCAAGGCCTTCTGCCATATACATAGTGGTAACTCCTGTCTTTTCTTCTCCATCGATGATACATCTTTCGATTGGCGCTGCACCTCTATATTTTGGAAGAAGTGAAGCGTGGATATTAACGCATCCATACTTAGGTATCTCAAGGATTGAAAGAGGAAGGATCTGTCCATATGCAGCAACAACTATAATTTCAGGATCTATCTCTTTTATCTTCTCTACATTTTCAGCCTCACGAAGTTTAACTGGCTGATATACAGGAATATCATACTTTTCTGCCATTACTTTAACTTCAGATGGAATAAGCTTTTTACTTCTTCCCTTAGGTTTATCAGGCTGTGTATATACTGCCACAACTTCGTGGCCTTTCTTTATTATTGCTTCTAAAGCTCGCGCCGCAAAATCCGGCGTTCCCATAAATATTGTCTTCAAATCATTTCTCCTCAATTAAGTAGTTCTTATTTAAGCAATCCTTATTTAAGTGGTCCTTCTTCTATATCTTCTACATCCTCCGGTGCCTGTCCTGCACGATGAAGTTCTCCCACAACATGATCCTTATAAAGAACTCCATTTAAATGATCTGTTTCATGACAGATGCATCTTGCAAGAAGTCCTTCAGCTTCGATTGTGATTGGATTCATATTGATATCGAAGGCATTGCATGTTACCTGCATAGGTCTCTTAACTTCTCCTGAAAGTCCTGGAAGTGAAAGGCAACCTTCTTCTCCAACCTGCTCACCTGACTGCTTAACGATCTCAGGATTGATAAGTACAAGTGGATTTCCATCCATAACGTCAATAACAACGATTCTCTTTAAAATTCCTACCTGAGGTGCAGCAAGTCCAACACCGTCTGCTTCGTACATGGTATCAAACATGTCATCAATAAGTTCTGCAATACGAGGAGTTACCTCTTTAACAGGTTTACAAACCTTACGTAAAATCTCATCACCATCTACTCTGATATTTCTGATTGCCATTTCTTTTCTCCTTTTTCTTATTCTATATTATTTATTACCTTAATTTACTCTTACCATCTGACACAAAACAATTAATGTATCAGATAACAGAAGACGGATTATAATCAACTTCTATCATAACCTCTTCTTTACTACTTTCGATTATCTCTTCTATCTTACCATCCGAAAGAATTTTTTCTATATTCTTTTTTGTATCTGCTTTAATATAGATAGTTTTCCTGTAAATGTCATTTATCTTTGCAATTCCCGGATCTGACGGACCTATTACACTGAATTTATTTTTTGACTGCTGAGGATTTTCCTTATCTGTTTCTTCTTCAGTTATCAAATTATCAGCATTTTCCTGTTTCATTCCATCAGCATTTTCCTGTTTCATTCCATCGGCATTTTCTGTCACATCTTTGCACAGATCTCTTATAAGAAATGCCATATCTTCCGAAACTTTCTCTAATCTTTCTTCATCCTTTGACATAAGAAGGATCTGGGTAAGACATGTTGCCGGTGGAAATCTGAGAAGTCTTCTATATGCCATTTCATATTCAAAGAAACTCTCATAATCCTGTGCTGCTGCAGTAACTATGGCATAATGCTCCGGCTGATAAGTCTGAATTATAACTTTGCCTTTATCCTTATCTCTTCCGGCTCTTCCTGCTGCCTGACAAAGAAGATCAAAGGTTTTCTCCGCAGAAGTATAATCATTATCAAATAGTCCCATATCCGCCAGCACAGCTCCCACCACAGTGACTTTCTTAAAGTCATGGCCTTTAACTATCATCTGGGTTCCTATAAGACAGTCCGCCTTCCCCTGATTAAATGCTTCTATTATCTCTCCGTGAGCGCCTTTCCTCTTGGTGGTATCCTTATCCATCCTGAGAGTTCTTATACCCGGAAACACTTTCTTTACCGCCTCTTCAAGGCTCTGTGTTCCTGTGCCAAATCCTCCGATAAGTTTTGAACCGCAGGAAGGACAAACCTTTGGTTCTGCTTCCATATGTCCACAATAATGGCACATAAGATAGCTTCTTCCATATTCCTTATGAAGTGATAAAGACACATCACATCTTGGACATTTCATTACATGGCCACATTTTCTGCATGATACATAGCTCCTGTAACCTCTCCTGTTAAGAAAGATCATAGCCTGCTGTCCATTCTTAAATGCTTCATCCATTGCATTATAAAGTTTTTCAGATATCATGGTCCTGTTGCCGCGACTTAGCTCTTCTCTAAGATCCACCACTTCAACTTCAGGCATTTCCTGACCTTTGGCTCTCCTATGAAGGCTTATGAGTTTATATTCTCCTGCCTTGGCCTTAAAATATGACTCCACCGAAGGAGTTGCTGAACCAAGGATCACAGCTGCATTATCAAGACGTGCTCTTTCAATTGCTGTAGTGCGAGCATGATATTTAGGGGTCGTCTCACTCTTATAGGCCCCATCATGCTCTTCATCTATTATAATCAGTCCAAGATTATTAAATGGAGCAAATAATGCAGATCTTGGTCCTATAATAACATCCACATCTCCATTTACAACCTTCTGGAATTCTCTATATTTTTCTCCTTTAGATAAAGAAGAATTAATAATTGCTATCCTCTCATGAAATACTGTAGCAAATCTTGCCACTGTCTGATAGGTAAGTGCAATCTCCGGCACAAGGACTATTACCTGTTTTCCCTGCTCTATAACATGCTTTGCAGCTTTGATATAGACTTCTGTTTTACCTGAACCAGTTACTCCCTTTAAGAGATAGACATTTCTTTCATCATTATCATAATCTTCTTTAAAGATATTTATGGCACTTTGCTGCTCTTCATTTAAAGATTCCACAGGCACCATATCAGCAATATATTCTCTGGTATCTTTTCTTACAGCAGTTTTTCTTATCTTTTCTTTAACCGGAGTTACAGTATTTAAGGCCGCTATCATGGTGCCGCCATAATAATCCTTCATCCAACCTGCCAGCTGTATCATCCTGCCTTCCACAGGAAGCTGTTTTGTGGGACAATCTATTATCTTCTTTATTCTATCTTTATCTATCTTTGGCTTGTTGGATAATCCTACAACATAACCAAATCTGCCATTTTTAAGCGATCCAAAGGGTACTTTAACTCTTGAACCGATATTTATATCATTTATAAGCTCTTCTGGAACAATGTATTGAAATGTCTTATCCAGATCAGCATGACTGATATCTATTATGATATCTGCATATAATTCCAAGATCTTTCCCCTCCGATAATACAGCTAAAAAAGGCGAACACTTCTGTCCGCCTAATATAAAATCTTATATATCTAAATTATTCAGCGTCTTCGTCGTCACCAACGATTTTAACCTTGCTCTGGTACAGCTCTTCAACTGCAATTGAGAGTGGCTTCATACCGTCTGTGTTTGAGATGTATGGATCATCACCACCGATGATCTGTCTAGCGCGCTTAGCAGTTGCAAGCACGATTGAATAACGGCTCTGAACTACTGGCTGCTCACCTGGCTCAACGTCTGAGTTAACAACCTGCATAAGGTCACTGTAAGATGGATGTATCATATTTATATCTCCTTTCAGGATAAAAGCTGACTAAAACTTTTCCAGCTCTTTTTTAATCTCTTCAATAAAAACTGCATTGCTTTCACGTTTGCATTTCTCGCCTAGTATAACCGAATTAACGGTATCAATGCAAGTATTTAAATCATCATTAACAACAATATATTCATAATTGTCTATAATTGCTGATTCTTCAAAGGCTCTATGGAGACGTTTTGCTATAACATCTTCTGTCTCTGAACCCCTTCCTGTAAGCCTGTTCTTTAATGTATCAGCATCTTTAGTTGTAATAAAGATCATAATAGCATCCGGATACTGTGATTTTATATTCATAGCACCCTGAACTTCAATCTCAAGTATAACATCTTTTCCCTGCTCTATGCAGTCTTCTACGAACTTTCTTGGAGTTCCGTAATAATTATCAACGTACTGTGCCCATTCGATAAGGCCATTATAATCTATGAGATTCTTAAATTCGTCTACAGTCTTAAAATAATACTCTCTTCCGTTTTCTTCACCTGGTCTTGGATTTCTTGTAGTAGCTGAAATTGAGAGTGCATAATCATACTTTTCACAAAGTCCTTTAACAACAGTCCCTTTTCCAGCGCCTGAAAATCCTGAAATTACAATAAGTCTTCCTCTTTTTTCCATCTTTTCCCTCGTTATCTGATAATTTGTTTTCCCCAACCAATATCTTATTCAAGGTTCTGAATCTGCTCACGTATCTTCTCAATAAGTGTCTTTAACTCGATTCCGATATTTGTAATCTCTGCATCCTGTGATTTAGAAAGTGTAGTATTAGCTTCACGATTCATTTCCTGAACTATGAAGTCAAGCTTTCTACCAACTTCACCACCAGAGCTAAGCATCTCCCTGACACCATCTATATGACTGTGAAGTCTTACCATCTCTTCATCTACACAGATCTTATCTGCATAAATGGTTACTTCTGCAGCAATACGTGATTCATCTATTTCTTTTTCTTCTAATATTTCTCTAACTTTTGTAAGAAGCTTCTCTTTATATGCAGCAACGATGGCAGGATAAGCTTCTTCAATCCTTGCCACAAGGATGCTTATATCATCAATCTTTGAAAGAAGATCAGCCTTTAAGTTCTCACCTTCTACAGTTCTTGCTTCTACAAATTTCTCGCAGGCTTCTCTAACAACAGTATCGATACATTTGTACTGCTCTTCATCTACATCATTGCCCTTATCTTCAAGTTCAAATACATCAGGAAATCTTCCAACCACAGTTGGCTTAAGCTCTTCTGTAAGTCCGAAATCCTCATTCATCTGATTAAGATAATTGATATATTCTGCAGCAATATCTTTATTGTATCTAACGACTACTCCTGAGTCTGTTAAATCTTCATATGTTATATAAACATCAACTTTTCCTCTTCCAATATATTCTGAAAGAGTCTTTCTTATCTGTGCCTCATACTTATTAAGTTTTCTAGGCATCTTGATTGAAATATCTGCATAGCGATGATTTACAGATTTAAGTTCTACTATTATCTTCTTAGTCTCATCTATCATCTCGCTTCGGCCAAAGCCGGTCATACTACGTACCATAGATTTACCTCTTTTTAAAGATTAACTAATTTATTCTACTATCTAAACTAATAAATTTCAAGACTGCTGTAAGATTCCTGTAATGTCCGGCTCGGCTACCATGGAATAATTTGTATGATAGATCACGAACCCAGGCTTTTTTGCAGGTGGCTTCTTTAGATTCTTCTTTTCGGTATAGTCGATTTCCACCTTTGGTGCTTTTCGTCCTGAAGAGTAATACGCGGCAAGTCTTGCAGCTTCTTCATATACCGAATCCGGCAGTTCTTCTCTTCCCTGTCTCTTTACTATAACATGACTTCCCGGCATGTTTTTTGCATGGAACCACATATCATTTCCCTGAGCTAAGGTAAATGAAAGATAATCATTTTGCAGATTATTCTTTCCTACGAAAATGTCATATCCCTCGCTGGATTTAAAATGAAGAGGCTTTGCAGCTTCTGTCTTTTTCTTTCCCTTTTCTTTTCCGGAAGATCTGACGATCTTATTATCCACTAATTCCTGTCTTATCTCATTTAAATCCTTTACAGTCTCTGCAATGGAAAGTTCATGCTCCACAGTCTTTAAGTAATTAAGGTCATCTTCGGTCTCTACCAGAAGGTCGGATAAAGCAACGAAAGTTCTCTTTTTCTTATTATATTTTTCAAAGTACTTCTTTGAATTTTCTGATGCAGATTTATAAGGATCCAGAGGAATCTCAATCTCTTCATTATCATAATAATTCAGGCATTTAAGACTTTTCTCTCCACCCTTTAAACTGTAACCATAAGTATTCAGCAGTTCGCCGTAGATCCTGTACTTATCCCTATCCTCTGTATCCTTCATCTGCTGCAGCTGAAGATCATATTTCTTAGCTGTTCTTTCGATCGCATTATTTATCATATGACGAAGATCACTGGATTTTTGTTTTATAAGGGACGCCGCACTTTTCTTTGAATAAAAATCTGATATAAGACCAGAAATGGATTCGTATGCCACTCCATCAGTAAAATGCATAAGTTCCATGGAACTATATTCCTTTGGAACTCCATCCACCATATACATAAATGGCTTATAATCGCTTTTTTTTATTCTTTCTATCAGGAATTTTAACTCTTCCTTAACTTTAAGAAATTCTGTTTCAGTCATATCTTCTGCAGATTTTCTTGGATCTACATTGGCGCGGTACATTATCTCTTCACCAGTGATCTTGCTGAAACCTGTAAATGAATTATAGATCAGCTTTGATACAGGTCCTGGCTGCTTTAATATATTTTCTATCTCTTCTTCAGTGACTGAAAGAGGATTAACTTTTCCCTGAGCAGGAGGTGCTTCGTAAGGCTGTCCAGGAAGGACAATTCTTACAGAGCTTATATCATTACTTACTCTTCTTATACTATCTATTATCTTTCCTGTTTCATCCACGAAAATGATATTGCTATATCTTCCCATCATTTCTACAACAAGACGTTTTTCTTTTAAATCACCCATTTCATCTAAATGTTCTATGTGGATTGATATTATTCTTTCAAAACCAGGCTGAGTAATATCTACTATTCTTCCATTTCCGATATATTTTCGAAGAAGCATACAGAAATTAGGCGCCACCATAGGGGACGCCTTCGTTTCACTGGTAAGATAAATAAGAGGAAGACTAGAATCTGCTGTAATAAGAAGTCTGTAAGTATCCTTATTATTCTTTATTATCAGATTTAATTCTGCTTCTTCCGGCTGCTGAACCTTATAAACTCTTCCGCCTATTAATTTTTCTTTTAATTCAGCTACTATGCTGCTTATTGTAATTCCGTTAAAAGCCATTTTTATCTCCCGTTAAATTTTATCTTTTTACTAATGGTTTTTTCTCGAAAAATAAGCCAGCTTCATATTAAGCCGGCTTATTAAACCAAATAATTAACCTAAATAATTAACTTATTTGATAAGTTTTATCTTCTGAGATCAATTTAAATCTCATTATATAATCTTTCATAAATCTTAGCAGATTCAGCCCAGCTGTAGTTCTGATCCATAGCACGTTCAACAAGGCCTTTCCAAGCTTCTTTATTGTTATAATAAACTTCTTTAGAATAATTAAATGTATTAAGAAGTTCTCTTGCATCATAATTTGAGAAGGAGAATCCTGTTCCTGTTCCTTCATATTCATTATAAGGCACTACTGTATCCTTAAGTCCACCTGTCTCTCTTACGATTGGAAGCGAACCATATCTAAGAGACATAAGCTGTGTAAGTCCACATGGCTCAAATCTTGATGGTACAAGGATGGTATCACAGCCTGCATACATAAGATGTGATAATTCATCAGAGAAATAAATATTCGCTGATAACTTTGAAGGATGAATGCCCTGATAGTATCTGAACATATCTTCATATCTTGTCTCACCGGTGCCCAGTACAACAAACTGTGTGCCGTCTGTCATCATGTCATTCATGACACGGTCGATAAGATCAAGACCTTTCTGATCTGTAAGTCTTGATATAAGACCTACCATGTAACAGTCAGGATCCACAGGAAGTCCAAGACGCTGCTGAAGAGCCATCTTGTTCTTCTTCTTTCCTTCTAATACATCTTTCTTTGTATAATTAGCTGCTATCTTATTATCCTTTGCAGGATTATATACATCATAATCAATACCATTTACAATTCCCCAGAGTGACTGCCATCTGGCACGAAGTAGTCCATCAAGTCCTTCACCATATTCCGGTGTCTGGATCTCATGTGCATAGGTATTTGATACTGTTGTTATCTTATCTGCATATACAAGACCACCCTTAAGCATTGATGCATCCTTATGGAATTCCAGCTTATCTGCTGTAAATACATATGAAGGAAGTCCTGAATCTGCCTGAATTGTTTCAATATCCCATCTTCCCTGGAATCTAAGGTTATGAATAGTCATAATAGACTTCATGCAGCTGAAAAATGGATTATTCTGAAACATTGTATTTAAATATACCGGAACAAGTCCTGCCTGCCAGTCATGGCAATGAAGGATATCCGGCTGGAAGCCTACTGCTGGAAGTATTGATAAGGCTGCCTTACAGAAATAGCAATATTTCTCAATGTCCCATTTTACATCTCCATAAATATTAAAGCCGCTGAAGTACTTTTCATTATCAATGAAATAAACCGGTACGCCTTCATATTCAAGGTACATAACTCCAACATATTCCTGTTTCCATCCCAGATCCATCATGAAATGTGTGATGTATTTCATGTTGTTCTTATATTTCTCCGGAAGGCACATATATTTAGGCATTATGATCCTTACATCATATTCATTCTTATTGAATTCCTTAGGTAAGGTTCCAACAACATCCGCAAGTCCACCTGTCTTGATAAATGGCACACATTCAGATGCAATATAGGCAATCTTTTTCATATAGTAACTTCCTCCTGCTTCACTTTTATCATCTTCTTTATCATATCGATGCACCCCTGAATTCCAAGTTTGTAGGAATTAAGTGAAAGATCATACTGTGTAACGTCTCTCCAGTCTTCGCCGGTATAATAATGATAATAATCCTGCTTCTTCTGATCAACTGACTGAATATATGATTCCAGTTCCTTATCAGTCATGTTATGAACTGAAGATGCTCTTTT
Organism: Lachnospiraceae bacterium UBA3772; assembly: GCA_002371025.1. Classification (GTDB taxonomy): domain Bacteria; phylum Bacillota; class Clostridia; order Lachnospirales; family Lachnospiraceae; genus Eubacterium_Q. The sequence continues at coordinate 44,917 of DFFQ01000188.1, forward strand.
GATTCTAAATTCCATAGGTGCGTGTATGAATACGCTGAGCACATCCGGTCTATCCTTTAAAATGTAATTTGAAGATCTTCCTACTATTACGCAGCTTTCTCTATCTGCCAGTTCTCTTATTATTTCTGACTGATACTCATAAAGATTCTTCATAACCACAAGATCCTGTCCAAACTCAGGAAGGTCTTCGTCAGGATGGCTGTCATATTTTTCTTTTGCAATGGTAAACAGTGCTGTTCCTTTAATTCTTGAATCATGCGCTACCAGATCTGAGTGCATACTCTCATTGGTTGATACAAGACGAAACATTTCACTGTCATAGCAGTTAATCCCCAATTCTTCTGCCAGTCTCTTACCAATCTTAAGACCGCCTGTTCCATACTGTCTTGCAATAGTAACAATGATCTTATTTCCCATACTGACTCCTCCTCCTAATCCAGATATTTTCCTCCGCATTTCTCAATACATGCTTTAGTTAGGCAATCCATGGCGTCGATATAATAATCACCATTCAGACTATAATTAATGGCAAATACAGAAAGTTCTGTACATGCAAGTATCACAGCTTCACATCCCGCTTTCTTTAAAGAAGAAACTACTTTGCTGAACTGATGCTTATTACCTTTTTCGCCACGTTTTATCTGATCATAGATTAAAGACATAACAAACTTCTGCATTTCCTCATTAGGATATACTGCTTCAATGCCAAGTTTGTTTAATTCTTTCTTATACAGGTCGCTTCGAAGGGTTCCATCAGTTGCCATAATGCCAACTTTCTTTAAACCTTTCTCTTTAACCTGTTTTGCGGTTTCTTCTATCATATTAATGAAACCGTCATCCATTTTCTCTTTAAATTCTTTTGCGAAATAATGTGATGTGTTGCAAGGAACTGCAAGATATTTACATCCTGCATTTTTAAGCATTTCAATATCTTTTTCCAACACATCCAAAAGATAATCTTCCTTTCCCTCCAGGATATATTTTGTTCTGTCCGGAATTTCTGCATGTGAATAAATAAGGATATTAATATGATCCTGATCACATGTAACCTCTGTGTTATCGATTATTTTCTTATAGAGTACTGATGTTGCTTCTGGCCCCATTCCCCCTAAAATTCCGAGCATTGATTTAGTTTGTGTCATGTTTATTTCCTATCCAGTCTTAAAAAATCTACTGCAGCATTCTCCCTTCAATGTTGCAGAACTGTATAACAAGTATATCATATTTCAGATTAGAACTATACCTTCTTTTTAATTTCTTAACTATTTCTTTATATTTCTTTTTCTTTTCTATTTTCATTTAAAGTGATATACTTCTCTAGGATTATTTAATTAAGGGAGATTAAATATATGCAATTTAAGGACCAGCCATTTATTCCTATGCTGTTTGGCGGTGATATAAATACTTACAGCGTAGCAAGGGCATTTTATGAGGAATATGGGATAAGATCATTTGTTTTTGGTAAATATCCTACCGGACCAAGTTACGGCAGTAAGATCATTTCCTACCATGCAAATGTTAAAATTGACACAGATGATTATTTTATGAAGGTGGTAAAGAAGTTCTGCAGCCTTCACAGCGACAAGAAAGTGATCACAATTGGATGTGGTGATTCATACGTGGCACTTCTTAGCCGTCACAAGGATGAACTTCCAAAAAATGCGATTGCACCTTATATAGATTTTGAGCTTATGGATAAGCTCCAGCAGAAGGAACTCTTCTATAGTCTTTGTGACAAATATGGTATTGATTATCCTGATACCTATATTTATAAGAAGGGTATGGATCCAAATGCTGCTCTTCCATTTAAGTTCCCGGTAATTCTTAAGCCATCTAATGGTATCAATTACTGGATGCATGAATTTCCTACTCAGGAAAAAGTATATACAATAAGAGATCAGGAAAATCTTGTTAAGGTAATAAATGACATTTACGGTGCAGGATATGAAGATTCACTTATCATTCAGGATATGATTCCTGGAAATGATGAATATATGCGTGTTCTTACTTCATATTCAGATCACTTTGGCACAGTAAGAATGATGTGTCTCGGTCACGTTCTTCTTGAGGAACATACACCACATGGTAAGGGCAATCATGCGGTAATAATAACAGAACCTTGTGAAGCTCTTACAGAAAAGGTAAGAAAGCTCCTTGAAGAACTCCACTATGTTGGATATTCAAACTTTGACATTAAGTATGACCGCCGTGATGGCAAATATAAATTCTTCGAAATTAACACTCGTCAGGGCCGTTCAAATTTCTATGTAACAGGTTCAGGATTTAATGTTGCCAAGTACATTGTAGAAGAATATATCTACGATAATCTTCTTCCATTTACAACAGCTAAAGAAGAACACCTCTGGCTTGTTGTTCCAAAAGCAGTTGCTAAAAAATATGTCTACGAGGAAGAAAATCTTAAGAAATTAAAAAAACTTATCAAAGAAAAGAAATATGTTAACCCTATCTTCTTAAAGGGCGATAACAGGATTAACCGTACACTTCGTATGTTAAAGCTTCATTTCAGCCACTTTGAAAAGTTTAAGACCTATTATAACTAAGCGGAGGCAATGTATGAAAACATACACTCTCGAAGCCTATAAGGACCTGATGAAGGACGTATCACTCCTCACAGATTGTGATCTTAAGCAGGCTGCAAACGATGAAATCACAAATCTCACCTATGATTCAAATGAAGTTACTCCTGGTACTCTCTTTATCTGTAAAGGTGTTACATTTAAAGAAGAATATCTTAAAGCTGCTCTTTCAAAAGGAGCTGTGGGATATATCAGTGCTGTAAAGTATGATGTTGATGCACCATTTATCCTTGTATCTGATATAAGAAAGGCTATGCCTTATCTTGCCGAAATGTTTTTTAATGCTCCTGCAGAAAAGCTTAAACTTACAGGAATCACTGGTACTAAGGGTAAGTCAACAACTGCATACTATATTAAAGCGATAATTGATGATTATTTAAAGGATATTGAGAAGCCTGAAAGTGCCATTATCTCTTCTATCGATGTTTATGATGGTAAGACTCTTAAAGAATCACATATTACAACTCCTGAAACTGTTGAGTTGATGCGTCATTTCCAGAATGCCATTGATTCCGGCATTGAATATCTTGAGATGGAAGTATCATCTCAGGCATTAAAGTATGACCGCGTAAATCAGGTTCAGTTTGATGTAGGAATCTTCATGAATATTTCTGAGGACCACATCAGTGCTATCGAACATCCTACATTTGAGGATTATTTTGAATCAAAGTTAAGAATCTTTGCTCAGACTGATACTGCGATAATCAACGTGGATTCTGATCATTATGACAGAATTCTTGAAGCATCAAAGGCCGCTAAACGTGTCATCACTTTCGGTACAAAACCTGATGCTGATGTATATGGTTCACATATCAGAAAAGTTGGAAATGAGATCCGTTTCAGAGTGCATACCGATAAATTTGATCACGATTTTGCACTTACAATGCCGGGACTTTTCAATGTTGAAAATGCTCTCGCTGCTGTTGCCTGTGCCTATGTTTATGATATTCCTGTATGCTATATCGAGTCAGGGCTTCGTCGTGCCAGATCAAAAGGCCGCATGGAGTGTTATATGAGTAAAGATAACAGAATGATCGCTGTTGTTGACTACGCTCATAACAAGCTTTCATTTGAAAAGCTCTTCGGATCAACCAGGGAAGAATATCCTGATTATGATATTGTTTCTATATTTGGATGTCCTGGTAAGAAAGCCCAGCTTCGCCGTGAGCATCTTGGAACCATTGCAGGAATGTACGCAAACAAGGTCTATCTTGTAGCCGAAGATCCGGGAGAAGAACCTTATATTGATATTTCAAAGGATATAGCACAGTATGTGGAAGCTCAGAACTGCCCTTATGAAATGATTGAGGACAGAGGAACTGCAATTGAAAAAGCTATCCTTTCAGCTGAGAATAAAACCGTATTCCTTATCACTGGTAAGGGTGAAGAAACCCGCCAGAAATACGGCAGAGAATATTTAGATTATCCATCTGACGTAGAACTCACATTACGAGCTCTCCAGATTTACGATCAAATCCATACAAGTTAACATAAAAATGGACCATAGTCCCGGGGGCTATGGTCCATTTTTATGTTAACCAATGAAATAAAAAACGCAGGAAAAATTCCTGCGTTTTGGATTTACTGATTTGGCCACTGGAACTCGTAGCACTCGCCTTCGTTCCAACCGAAATTCTGCTTTGGAGCGTCGAGTCCTGCATGCTGAGGTATATACTGACCTGTAAATGCCTGGTTACTGCTAACATGACCAGTTGGTACTACTGCATAGCATCCTTTACCAGCTGCGTTAAATGTAACAATGTAGCATTCTGCACTCTGCTTTACATTGATAAGGTGAAGTCCATATCCATGTCTTGTAAGCATCTTTACGAAATTCTTCTCTGATTCGGCAATATCCTTATCATTAAAGAACTTTGCTGCTACTTCAGGATCAGTCATCTCTGTTCCATTCTTAAATGTGCGTACTTCATTGCGTGTTCCATCACGGTAAATAATGATCTCAACAACTACATCATCTGGAAGTGAAATCTCCTCATCGTTAAGAGCATTCATAAAGCTGTTGAACACTCCTCTCGCATTGTCGATATCAACAGATGCACGAGCCTTGTTGATATACCTGATCAGAACTGGTGCAAGCGCCGCTGCAAGAACCGCCATAATTCCTATAACTATAAGCAGTTCGATCAGCGAGAAACCCACATTCTTTTTGTTTTTCATAGGTATTCTCCTTATAAAGTTTTTTCATCCCTCTCACCGGATAATAGCATTATAGCACCAAAAAAAAATAAAGCAACCTAAAATCAAAAAAAGCACACAATTTACACTGTGTGCTTTTGTGAAATATCACCAAATTCAAATTTAAAATGTGACCTTAACTATCGCATGATGAGTTATCATGTTCATCTGAATTATTTAGATTTCTGCATCATCCCAGTTTGTATAAACATCCTGTACGTCATCATCATCTTCAAGAAGATCAATGATTCTCTGAATCTTCTTTCTTGCATCAGGATCATCAACTGTTACATAGTTCTGTGGAAGCATTGTAACGTCAGCTGAGATCATAGGAACATTTGCAGCTTCAAGAGCTTCACGAACTGCTGAGAAATCTTCAGGTGAAGTGATGATTTCATATGAATCTTCTTCTTCTGAGAAATCTTCTGCACCTGCATCAAGTGCAACCATCATAAGATCATCTGCTGTTCCTTCATACTCTTCCTTATCTACGATGATCTGACCCTTCTCATCGAACATATATGATACGCATCCTGTTGTACCAACGTTTCCGTCACCCTTTGTAAATGCTGAACGAACGTTTGAAGCTGTACGGTTCTTATTATCTGTAAGTGTCTTTACGATGATAGCTGTACCTGCTGGGCCATATCCTTCATATGTGTTGTAAACATAGTTAACATTTGCGCCTTCACCAGCAGCTTTCTTGATACCACGAGCGATAGTATCATTTGGCATGTTAGCAGCTTTTGCCTTAGCAATAACATCACGAAGCTTTGAATTGTTTTCTGGATCTGGTCCGCCTTCTCTAACTGCTACTACAATAAGTCTTCCGATCTGTGTAAAAGCCTTACCCTTAGCTGCATCGTTCTTTTCCTTCTTATGCTTAATGTTTGCAAATTTTGAATGTCCTGACATATTTATTACTCCTTATAATTAATTAACATTTTCATCTGCCTCTGATTCTTCTTCCGGCAGTTTCTTTATCTTAACGGATGTTATCATGTTGTCCTTCATTTCAAGTGGGACAAAGCTGTATCCGCCATATTTGATTTCAATTTCCTCACTGTCCTGAGGAAGATGCCCAAGGCTGTAAAGCATGAATCCATTAACTGTCTCGATATCCTCTTCCGGAAATTCTACGTCTGTCAAAATTTCCGTAAGGTCATTTAATGTCATCTGCCCGTCAACTATATATCCTTCATCAGGTGCCTGCTGAACGTCATTTTCTGGTGTGTCATGTTCATCCTGAATATCACCAACGATCTCTTCAAGCACATCTTCCAATGTGACAAGGCCGTCTGTCTGACCATATTCATCGATTATAACTGCCATATGAATCTTGCGACGCTGCATTGCTTTAAGAAGCTTTGAAATGAGCATCGTAGGATGTATCAGCATGGCCTCTTCTGTCACAGTACTTACTTCCTTTGAAGGATCCTTCAAATAAGCTGCAACAAGGTCTTTTAAATGAACCGTGCCAACTATATTATCAATATCTTCATCATATACCGGATATCTTGAATAATTACTTGAAAGCACTTCCGGCAATGCATCAAGAATCTTCATATTCTTATCTAGCGCAAAGATTTTATTTCTGCTTGTCATAATATCTCTGGCGTATTTATCATCAAAATCCAGGATATTTGAAATCATCTCTGCTTCATTTTCGTGGATGTACCCCTTATCGTGGCCTTCTTCCACTATGGAAAGTATCTCTTCTTCGACCTTTTCCTCTTCTTTTTTCTTAAACATAATCCTCCGACTACTTTAAATAGTCTACCTCTTCTACTTCCTTACCAGCTTTAAAGTAAACTCTTGGAACTCGTCTGGAAATGTTACAAACCAGCTCATAATTAAAGCTTGCTGCAGGCTCTGCAACTTCTTCCACTGAAATCTCTAAATCTTTATCTCTTCCAATAAGTATTACCTCATCGCGAAGACTCGCCTCTGGAATATCTGTAATATCAACCATAAACTGGTCCATACATACTCTTCCGAGAATAGGAGCATAATGACCATTTATTATAACCTTTCCTATTCCTGACTGAGCTCTTGGATATCCGTCTGCATAACCGGCAGATACAGTTGCCACCCTCATGTCTTTATCTGTTATATATGTCCATCCGTAACTTACGCCTCGTCCCGCTGGAAGAGTCTTAATATGTGTTATCCTGCTCTTTAATGTAAGGGCTGGATAAAGTTTAATATCTTTCGTTACTTCTTCTGATGGATACAGTCCATATATTACTATGCCCAGCCTCATCATGTCAAACCCGGCTGAATGTATTTCCATGGCTCCGGCACTATTATCCATATGTTTTAATCTAAATGAAAAGCCTCTGTTTTCTAATTCTTTTATAAACCAGGTGAATTTCTCATATTGAGAGACTGCTGCTGTCTTATCTTCCTCATCAGCTTTTGCATAATGAGTAAATATTCCTTCTATATCAAGGCCTTCCATAGAAAGAAGTAAAGAAGCCTCCTCTACTCCCTCTTCATTGCACTGAAAACCAATACGGCTCATACCCGAATCAGCCTTAATATGAACCTTTGCCTTTTTCCCCATGGAAATGGCTTTATCCGAAAGTGCCTTGCAGCATTCTTTATTAAAAACCGCCTGAGTTATATCATACTCTATGGCTGTTTCATAATCATCTTCATCAGTATATCCTAATATAAGGATTGGTTTAGTTATACCTGAATTTCTCAGTTCAACACCTTCATCAATTGCTGCTACACCGAAATAATCGCAAAGATCACTCATCTCTCTTGCGATCTCAACTGCTCCATGTCCGTATGCATCAGCTTTTACAACAAGAAGAGTCTTCTTATCCTTATCATTAAGTGCTTTTATCGTATTGATATTTTGTCTTATCTTGTCAAGGTCAATGTCTGCTTCAATTCTTTTGAAATGACTCATGTCTTATCTTCCTTCACTTATCTCTTTTATTACCTGGCCCATATTGTCAGCTATATCCCTAGCCATTACACTATGTTCTCCAAGTTTTTCTTTTGCTATGTCTCCTGCAGCACCATGAAGATAAACTCCAAGTCTTGCAGCATTATCGCAATCCACTCCGCCAGCTATTAAGCCTGCTATGATTCCGGTAAGTGTATCTCCGGAACCACCTGTAGACATACCACTGTTTCCAGTAGTATTTATATATATTTTTTCGCTATCTGGATCAGTCACAAATGTACGTGCATCCTTAAGCACCAAAATAATATGATAATCCTTTGCGGCATTTATTGCAACTTTACTACGATTATTTTTTATATAGGATACTTTTTCTTTTAGATTTTCATCTTCATCTGCTAAAAATCTTGCCATTTCCAGCATATGAGGAGTAAGGATCACATCATTTTCTTTTGCGATATTCTTTAATTTTTCTTTATTTTCCTTTGAACTGGCAATTATATTAATTGCATCTGCATCTAAAATAAGCTTTGGATTAGTCCTTCTATTAAGCAATGTATCCATTATAGCTCTTGCATTATCATCTAATGAAAGTCCCGGTCCTACCACAGCACAGCCTGCCCAGTTAAGACTATTTTCTAATTCCTGCCTTGCTTCATCATCAAAATCCTTATAAAAATAAAGCAAAGCCTCCGGAAGCAATGTTTCCATAGCTTTTCTATTATTTTCATGCGTAAAGATCTTAACTAAACCAGCACCTGTGCGATATGCAGCATTTCCGGCAAGGAAAGCTGCGCCACTTATATTTTCTGAACCTGCAACAATAAGAACTCTTCCATAAGTTCCCTTATTAGAATCAGTTTTTCTAACTGGAAGCCTATTTTTCACATCTCTTCTATCGTAAGTATAATGCAGGATTTCATTATCTTTATCCGGATAAAATCCAATATCTCCAATGACAACTTGGCCTGCCATTTCCTGCCCCGGATTAAATAATAAACCTTTTTTCTTATATCCAAATGTAACTGTTATATCCGCTTTAACTGCGGTCCCAAGGATCTCTCCTGTATCTGCTGACACCCCGCTGGGAATATCCACTGAAATGACCTTAATATCAGCATTATTTACCGCTTGAATTACCTCTTTATGGATACCATTTACTTCACGTGAAAGGCCGACTCCAAAGATTCCATCTATTAAATAATCATATTTATTTATCTCTTTTTCTAAACTAAAATCATCATTTTTAAGAGAGATAATCTTTATCCCTGCTTTTTCACAAAGACTTTTCTGTTGGCTAAATGCCTCTGACTTTTTACTTATACCTTCTATTGAGATAACATCCACGTCATATCCTTTTAGTTTTAGGATACGAGACGCAGCCAGTGCATCTCCGCCATTGTTTCCAGACTCGGCAATCCCAAGGATCCTTACTTTTTTCCTGTTTGATTCCCTGATTGACTCTTTCCTGTGTTTATGATCATCAAACCTATCATCATTATTATATCTATCATCATTATCTATAAGATCAGCAACGGCATCAGCCACATGTAAAGCTGCTCTTTCCATAAGCACCAGCTGTGGAACACCGATTTCTTCTATTGTATAACGATCGATAATACCTGCTTCCTCTCCGGTTGGAAAATAGATCATCCTTCTACCTCTCTTCTAACAATCCATAATTAATGGAACCTACGAAATAATTATACAATCTTTTACATCATCTTCCACAAATTTTTTTGCTTTAAAAAGCCCTTAAAAATTTTTTAAAAAATTTGTTGCACTAAAGCGCGAAAGTGTATAAAATATCATTATTGTTTTATTTCACTTTAATTTTTTCGTTCGGAGGAGAAAATGGAAAGATATTTTCAGGAAGAAATAGAAACTGCATCTGTTGATCAGATTAAAGCAATGCAGAAAGAAAAGCTTATAAAGCAGGTTGCTTATGTCTATAAAAACAATGAATATTATAGAAAAAAAATGCAGGAAAAAGGCGTAGAACCAGGAGATATAAAGGAATTAGAAGATATCTCAAAACTTCCATTTCTTTCAAAATCTGACCTTCGTGAAGCCTATCCATACGGACTTCTTTCAGCTCCTCTTAAGGATTGTGTAAGGATCCATTCTACAAGTGGTACTACAGGTCGCCGCGTTGTAGCATTTTACACCCAGCACGATCTTGATCTTTGGGAAGAATGCTGCGCAAGAGCAATTGTAGCTGCCGGAGGAACAGCTGAAGATGTAGTTCAGGTAGCTTACGGTTATGGTCTTTTCACAGGTGGTGCAGGTATCCACGGTGGTTCTCATAAGGTTGGTTGTCTCACTCTTCCAATGTCATCAGGAAGTACTGAAAGACAGATCCAGTTCATGCGTGATCTTAATGCTACTATCCTTGCATGTACTCCTTCTTATGCTGCATATATCGGTGAAAAGCTTCATGACATGGGCCTTACACCTGATGATATAAGACTCAAAGCCGGAATCTTCGGTGCTGAACCTTGGACTGAAGAAATGCGTCAGAACATCGAAAGAAACTTAGGTATCAAAGCTTATGATATCTACGGTCTTACAGAAATATCAGGTCCTGGTGTTGCATTTGAATGTAGCAGCCAGACAGGTATGCATATAAATGAGGATCATTTCCTTGCTGAGATCATAGATCCTGACACAGGAGAAGTTCTTCCAGAAGGAAGTGTTGGTGAGTTAGTATTTACTTCCCTTGATAAGGAAGCTTTCCCACTTCTTAGATATAGAACTCGTGACCTTACAGTTATCCGTCATGAGAAATGTTCCTGCGGACGTACTCATATCAAAATGAAGAAGCCTATGGGCCGTTCAGACGATATGCTTATCATCCGTGGCGTAAATGTATTCCCTTCACAGATTGAAACTGTTCTTCTTAAAGAAGGTTATACACCAAACTACCAGATTATGGTTGATCGTATCGACAATGAAGATACTTTCGATATAAATGTTGAGCTTTCAGATGAAATGTTCGTAAAGATTCATTCAAACGGTGGTGATGATACTGATGAAAAGAAGAACCTTACAGCAGCATTTAAGACAATGCTCGGAATAAGACCTAAGGTTCATCTTCTCGCCCCTAAGTCAATAACCAGATCAGAAGGTAAAGCTGTTCGAGTTGTTGATAAGAGAAAGCTCCATGATTAATTAGCCATTTCCAAATAACACATGCAAAAACCGCGAAGGTTCTTAAAGTATAACGCTTTAGTCCTTCGCGGTTTATTATTTTATCAAATTATTATTCTTTATCTTATATATATCAGGTTATCACTTAGTCTCATGTATCCCAATCGATTACTTTATCACAAGTTTATTGTCTTCTACTTCAACTAACATTGTATCTCCCGTTCTTAATGTATTACTAAGGATCTTTCTTGCTGCCAAAGTTTCTACACTCTTCTGGAGATATCTCTTTAAAGGTCTTGCACCAAAATTAGGATCATATCCATTATCGATTATAAACTGCTCTGCTTCCTCACTAAGATTTATCTTTATCTCACGAGAAGCAAGACGCTTATTTAAGTCTTCCATAAGAAGCTTGATGATTCCTGCGATATTATCCTTTGACAATGGTCTGAACATTATTATCTCATCGAGTCTGTTGAGGAATTCCGGTCTGAAATGAGCCTTTAAAAGTCCCTGAACAGCTTCCTCTGCTTCAGGCTTTATCATATCTTTTTCTTCATCAATACCATCCAGCAAGAATTCTGAACCTAAGTTAGATGTCATTATGATTATAGTATTCTTAAAGTCTACCAGATTACCCTTAGAGTCCGTAATTCTTCCATCATCCAGAATCTGAAGCATGATATTAAATACATCCGGATGTGCCTTTTCTACTTCATCGAAAAGAACTACACTGTATGGCATACGTCTTACTGCATCTGTCAGCTGGCCGCCCTCATCATATCCTACATATCCTGGAGGCGCTCCTATAAGTCTTGACACGCTGTATTTCTCCATATATTCAGACATATCGATACGAACCATATTATTTTCATTATCAAAAAGTGCCGCAGCAAGAGTTTTAGCCAGCTCTGTCTTACCAACGCCAGTAGGTCCAAGGAATAAGAATGAACCGATTGGCTTTGATGGATCCTTGATACCTGCACGGGATCTTATTATGGCGTCACTTACTAAAGCAACCGCATCATCCTGACCTATGACTCTCTTATGTAATTCATCTGCCAGATGAAGAGTCTTATTTCTCTCAGATTCACTAAGCTTTGAAACCGGAATTCCTGTCCACTTGGAAATGATACCTGCAATCTCATCTTCTGTTACTGTTTCTCTTAAAAGCTTTCTATCCGTATCAGACATAGATTTTTCTAAGTCTTCCAACTCTTTAGTCAGCTGTGGGAGTTTTCCATATTTAAGTTCTGCTGCTTTATTAAGATCATACTTTCTTTCTGAAATCTGGATCTCATCTTTTACAGCTTCTATTTCTTCTCTAAGCTTATGAACCTTATCAACCTCAGCCTTTTCGTTTTCCCACGTAGCCTTCATGGCATTAGCCTTATCTCTTAGTTCTGCTAATTCCTGAGTAAGATTCTTTAATCTTTCCTGTGAAAGGTGGTCAGTTTCATTTTTAAGGGCTGTATGCTCAATCTCTAGCTGCATCATCTTTCTTGATATCTCATCTAATTCTGCAGGCATAGAATTAAGCTCAGTCTTTATCATGGCACAGGCTTCATCTACTAAGTCAATTGCCTTATCAGGAAGGAAACGGTCTGTGATATATCTGTTTGAAAGTGTTGCTGCTGCTACAAGTGCATTATCCTGAATCTTAACACCATGGAATACTTCATATCTGTTCTTTATACCACGAAGGATTGAAACAGTATCCTCAACCGTAGGCTCATTTATAGTTACCGGCTGGAAACGTCTTTCAAGAGCCTTATCCTTTTCGATATATTTTCTATACTCATCTACAGTTGTAGCACCGATACAGTGAAGTTCTCCTCTTGCCAGCATTGGCTTTAACATATTTCCTGCATCCAGGGAACCTTCAGTTTTTCCGGCACCAACTATCGTATGGATCTCATCGATAAAAAGTATTACTTTCCCTTCAGACTTTCTAACTGCATCGAGAACGCCTTTCAGTCTTTCTTCAAATTCTCCTCTGTACTTTGCACCTGCTATAAGAGAACCCATATCAAGGGAAAAGATTTCCTTATCTTTAAGTACATCCGGCACATCGCCCTTTACGATTCTCTGAGCAAGTCCTTCAATTACTGCTGTTTTACCAACACCAGGATCACCTATAAGAACAGGATTGTTCTTTGTCTTACGTGA
>DFFQ01000213.1 GCA_002371025.1 Lachnospiraceae bacterium UBA3772
CCACATACAGCTCATACAACAAATCCTGTTCCATTCATTCTCTATAATTATGATGAGAATTATACACTTCGCGAAGGCGGTGCACTTTGCGATATAGCTCCAACACTTATCGAAGTAATGGGTATGGAGCAGCCAGCTGAAATGACTGGTAAGTCTCTTCTTGTAAAGAAGAACTAGTAATATATTAAACATGGGAGAGGACTGGTAGAAATAGAGTTTTTATATGTTTCTGCCAGTCTTTTTTCGTGTCAAATAAAAAAAGGGAAGTAATTGAGTAAGATGATTCAGATCGATCTTATAACTGGGATTTTAGGGTCGGGGAAGACCACATTTATAAGGAAATATATTAAGTATTTAAACTCTAAAGATATAAAAACAGCTGTATTAATAAATGATCATGGAGCTGTAAATGTAGATATGATCCTGCTTAAGGATTTAGAAAATGATATGTGTCATTTAGAAACTGTGGCAGGAGGATGTGATGCAGACTGCTACAGAAGAAGATTTAAGACAAAGCTGATTGCCCTTTCTATGATGGGATTTACAAGGGTAGTTATGGAACCATCGGGAATATTTGATGTGGATGATTTTTTCGATATTCTTAGTGAAGAACCACTGGATAAATGGTACAAAATAGGAAATATAATCACTATAGTTGATGCGTGTCTTGATGATGAACTGTCCCATCAGTCGGAATTTTTACTGGGATCACAGGCTGCAAATGCCGGAGTTTTACTGTTCAGTAAAACCAGTGGAAAGTCTGAGGCGGAGATTAAAGAAAAACTATCTCATGTAAACAGGGCATTGGATAATATATCCTGTCGAAGAACATATGATATCGACGATGAAAATGTTATATTCAAAGACTGGAATGCACTTAGAGAGTGTGATATGGAAAAGATAGCAGGATGCGGCTATCAGCAGTATTCCTACGTAAAGGAATGGTTTAATGAGAAAACTTCATCGACTCATTATTTTATGCATGTTACAATGGCAGTGGATGAATTAAAAGACTTCATAGATAGTCTCTTTAAAGATGTTTCAGTGGGAGATATATATAGAATAAAAGGCTTCATGCCTGACAAAGATGGATGGGTGGAACTTAATGCAACCCGCCATATTTCAACGCTTAAGCCGATAGATGAAGCTCAGGAGATTTTTATCGTTATCGGAGATAATCTTGATTTTAAGAAATTAGATGAAAGATTTAGAAATGTTACTGTAAATCCTAATTATACAAGTATTTAGTGGAAATATATGAAAGCCGGAAGTATAATAATATTATTTTTAGTTGTTTGGAATGCAATTGTATTCGTTGTTTATGTGGCAGATAAGGTCAAGGCTATTCGAAAAAAATGGAGAGTTCCTGAGAGAAGCCTTCTGATGTTGTCATTTAGTTTTGGCGGGGTTGGCGCCTTTGCGGGGATGATACTCGCAAGACATAAGGTTAATAAGAAGAAATTCATGATCCTTGTTCCTTTGTCTATCATTATTGAAACAGCGATAATTGTATTACTTATAAAATATGTGCCAGAGGATTTCTGGTATTTATAATAATTAGAAAGGTCAGGGGAAAAATGTATACACAGAATTTGGTGGAAGTAAGAAACATCAAAAAAGGTTATGGTGCAGGACATGAAGTCTATAATAATCTTAATCTGACTATTCAGCCAGGCAGGATTATAGGACTTCTTGGACCAAATGGATCAGGTAAGACAACTTTACTTAAAATGCTGGCTGGTATCCTTACTCCGGATGCAGGAGAAATCCTTATAAATGGAAATAAGGTAGGGGCAGTCACAAAGGCCGAGGTAGCTTATCTTTCAGAAAGAACTTATTTTAATGAGTCCTTAAAAGTTAAGTCAGCAATAGAAATGTTTGCTGATTTTTATCGGGATTTTGATTCGAATAAGGCTTATCAGATGTTTTATAATCTTGGTATTGATGTCAATGCAAAAATAAAGACTTTATCTAAAGGTAATAAGGAAAAGGTTCAGCTGGTAATGGTAATGAGCAGAAATGCTAAGTTATATCTTCTTGATGAGCCTATTGCAGGTGTTGATCCTGCCGCAAGAGATTTTATCCTTAATACTATTCTTTCAAATTATAACAGGGGAGCTACCCTTATCATATCAACTCATCTTATTACTGACGTAGAGAGAGTCCTTGATGAAGTAATCATGGTAAAGAATGGATATATCCTTACTCATGAAAATGCAGAGGGACTTCGTCAGAGATGTCAAAAGACTATAGATCAGATATTCAGGGAGGAGTTCAGATGTTAGGTAAGGCTATTAAAAATGAATTTAGAAACAGAGAACATACAGTACTTGTCGTTTTACTTCTGCTTTTAGCAGGAGCAATCCTTGTAAAGTCTTTTTCTAGTTTAGACGAAAGAAATATTACAGGTATGATGTTGATATATTTATTGGTTTTTATTGCTTACTTTGGAATCGATATTGCGGCATTTGTGGTAGCTTTTATATCGCCGATAAAGGATTTTAGAGACAGATTCTTTAAAGATCAAGGCTATCTTACACATACGCTTCCATTAAATATTCCGACTCTTATAGGTGCACGTCTTATAGTAGATCTGGCTATAATGGCACAGCTCATCCTTGCCGGTTTTATTTGTAATTGGCTGGCATGGAGCAAAGATGATATGCTTGATACTCTGCTTAGTTTTATAGAAATGATTACTAGTGAAGGGGTTGATAGGGCAAAAATAACATATTATACAATATTAATAGTTATTCTTGTATCAGTTTCATACTTAAGCTTTATATGGCTTTTCTGTGCATCATATGCAATAGGACACTCACTGTTTAATAAGCATAAGAAGGTTATTACAGCAGTAACAGCAGTGATAATTAGCGCTATTTCTTATTATTTTTTTGTGGCTACATTGGTTAAGTATATATCAGGAGACTTTGGTGGTATGACACCGGATGGACTTATATGGTTATTTACAATTGTGGCTGGTGTTTTGCTTGTTATTTTTGTTTTAACTGTAGGAATAATATTTAAAAAGAAACTTAATCTTGAATAATAAGGTAGAAGAATGAGGAAGATTATTAAAAGAGGGGCAGCATTTTTAATTGCGGCAGCAATGGCTCTTGTTATGACAGGATGTTCCGGTAAAGACAGGATGATGTTTGGGACAGGAGGAACAGCTGGAACATATTATGCATATGGTGGAGTTCTTGCTCAGTATATGAGAAAATATGCAGGAACTAAAGTTACTGCAGTTTCAACTGGTGCGTCAAAGGCTAATATTCAAAGTATTGGAGATGGGGACTTTCAGCTGGGATTTACCCAGTCAGATGTTATGACTTATGCCTGGGAAGGGACCCGTTCATTTAAGAAAGATGGACCAACAAGAAATTATAGAACTCTTGGATATCTTTATGCAGAGACAGTTCAGCTGTTTACTATGGATAAAAATATCAAATCAGTTGAGGATTTAAGAGGTAAGAGTGTTTCAATCGGTGCAGCAGGTTCAGGTGTATATTTTAATGCCATGGATGTACTTACTGCTGCCGGGATATCTCTTGATGAAATAAAGCCTCAGTATCAGTCATTTGAGGATTCAAAAGAATCATTAAAGGATGGAAAGATTGATGCAGCATTTATAGTTGCAGGTGCGCCTACAACAGCTATAACAGAGCTGGCAACAACCAATGGAGTATATCTAATTCCTATCAAGGGCGATTTCAGGCAGAAGATAATGGAATCATGTCCTTATTATGCGGAATATGTTATCCCGGCAGGAACTTATCCGGGACAGGATGATGATATAGAGACCATTGCAGTTGGTGCTATGATAGTTGTAAGTGAGGATCTTTCTGAAGAGCAGGTCTATAAACTTACAGCGGCAATTTTTGATCACTCTGATGAGATTTCAAAGGAAAATGCCAAAGGTAAGGAGCTTTCCCTTGAAAATGCCACCAGCGTGAATACCATCCCTTATCATAAGGGAGCTGCAAAATACTATGCTGAGCATGGAATCAAAGTTAATACAGAGGAATAAGGAGGCAGAGGATTTATGGCAGAGAATAAAGAAGAAATAAAAAATGCCAATAATAATGATCATGCCTCATCTGTAGAGGCTGTGATGAAAAAATATGATCGTGAATCAAATACCAGAATCTGGGAAGGGATTCCTAAACAGATAGTTTCTGGAATTCTTGTGCTTTTTTCACTTTGGTGCATATATGTAACGCTTTTTGCAACATTTTTGGAGGAGATAAGACTTACTTCCTTTATGGGACTTATAATTCTTATGGGATTCCTTATTTATCCTGCAAAAAAAGGTGAGCAGCGTGTAAATTATATGCCTTTATACGATATTATCTTTATGCTTCTTGGCATGGGATCATATTTTTATTTTACATTTAATGCTACAAAGATAATAAATCAGGGAACAAGATTTGAATGGTATCAGATAATCATTGGTATCATCGGTGTGGCAGCCCTTATTGAGATCACAAGGCGCTGCGTAGGTCTGCCGATTCTTATAGTAGCTGGATTTTTCGTTTGTTATGCTCTTTTTGTTGGACTTACAAATCCAAGCTTTTTTGGAAGAGTAAAATATCTTATAAGAAACCTCTTTTATACAAAGGAAGGAATACTTTCAACCCCTGTAAATGTATGTTCAAAGTTTATAGTGGTATTTATCATATTTGGTGCCTTTCTTGAAAGAACCGGAATTTCAGGTTTCTTCATTAGTCTTGCTAACTGCATAGCTGGTAGATTCGCTGGTGGACCTGCGAAGGTTGCGGTTATTTCTTCGGCACTTTGTGGTATGGTGTCAGGTTCTTCAGTTGGTAATACAGTAACTACAGGTTCTGTTACAATACCTATGATGAAAAAGACCGGTTACAAGGCTGAATTTTCCGGAGCAGTAGAAGCTGCGGCTTCCACCGGAGGACAGATAATGCCACCTATTATGGGGGCGGCCGCATTTCTTATGGCAGATTTCGTAGGAGTGCCTTATTCCAATATCATCGGAAGAGCCATTCTTCCTGCGGTTCTTTATTTCCTTGGAATATTTGTATCTGTTCATCTTGAGGCAAAGAAACTTAAGCTTACAGGAATACCTAAGGAGCAGCTGCCTAAATTCAGTCAGCTGATTAAAAAGATATATCTTCTTACTCCTTTGGTAATGCTTGTTATCTGGGTATCAGGCAACTATATGACAATGCAGAAGGCTGCATCTATATGCATTATCCTTTCAGTTGTAGTCAGCCTTTTTGATAAGGAAAGACGTATAACACCAAAGAAGATATTAGAAGCATTTGAAGCAGGCGGAAGAAGTACCATAACTGTAGGCGCAGCCTGCGGTGTGGCTGGTATCATCGCTGGTTCCATCACCATGACAGGACTTGCAAATGATCTTATCAACGGTATCGTAAGCGTTGCGGGAAATCATCTTATCATTGCTCTTTTCCTTACAATGCTCTGCTGTATCGTACTTGGTATGGGGGTTCCAACTACAGCTAATTACTGCATTATGGCAGCCACTACTGCACCTATACTTATAAGAATGGGAGTACCTGCTTTAGCAGCCCATTTCTTTGTATTCTATTTTGGAATTGTTGCAGATATAACACCTCCTGTTGCTTTAGCAGCGTATGCAGGATCAGCCATAGCAAAGAGTAATCCTATGAAGACAGCGATAAATGCCTCAAAGCTTGCAGTTGCTGTATTCGTAGTCCCTTATATGTTCTGTTATAATCCGGCCATGCTTCTTATTGAAACAGAACAAAGCGGACCGGTTACAGCTCTTATGATAGTTCAGATCGTCATCACATCAGTAATCGGAATATTTGGACTTTCAGCGGCCCTTGAAGGTTACTGCTTCTCAAAGATGAATATGTTAGTAAGATTTTCTATTGCAGCTGGAGGACTTTTACTTATCCATCCGGCTTTGAAGACTGATATCATAGGACTTCTCATAGTAGTACTTTTGCTCATTTTCCAGTATTTTATGGGGAAAAAGGAAAAAGAAGAAGGAAAAGCTGGAATTGCGGAGGTTTAATGAATGAAATATAAGGTAATAACAATAAGCCGTGAATATGCGGCATATGGAAGAACTATTGCCAAAGGACTTTCAGAAAAGTTAGGAATACCATTTTATGATAAGGATTTCGTTAAAGAGACAGCGAGGATCAGTGGCTATTCCGAGGAAGAGGTTAATGAAGAGGGTGAAGCTATAAGCCCTGCAGGAAGTATCATGAATTCGATACTTAATAATGCAGCTCCTTATACCAGTTCACATGACAGCATTTTTAATGCTGAGAAAGATCTCATCCTTAAACTTTCTGAAGAACCATGTATAATTGTTGGAAGATGTGCAGATCAGGTGCTCCATAAAGCAGGAATAGAATGCTTTTCAATCTTTTTATATGCTGATTTGGAATTCAGACTTAAGAGGGCTGCTGAGATAAAGGATAATGAAGGCAAAGATTTAAAGAAAGTAATCGAAAAGGTGGATAATTACAGAAAGACTTACTATAAGAAATATACAGGTAAGAACCTTGGAGATTATAAGAATTATAATATCTGTCTGGATACAGGAAAAATTGGCGTAGAAAAATGTATCAATATACTTGCAGATATTTTAGGATAGTTTTAAAATTACTATACGGGTGCTGGTAGTTTCCCAGCACCCGTATTTTTCATATATCAGGGAAATATATGATAAAGTTTTTTTATTAATTGGGTAGTTGGTTATATTAAATCAGGGGTTCATTATGGATAATCGTAAGGAAAATGGGAGAAGATACAGGCCCATTGTTCATATTCTTATCATTTTAATCTTTCTTGCCAGCGGAGTAATGCTGGGTTATATCTTAAAAAGCTATGCGGGAGACAAAATCTCACCGGAGCGTGTTTGTGATGCATTGATATTCTTTTTTGGTGTTTTCTTCTGGGTACTCCATATCATAAGAAAAATCTCAAAATCCGGATCCAGAGGTATGGAATATATATCTGTGGCATGTATTGTCATGGCATTATATTTTTTCCTGGAAAATGACATTGTAAGCGTCTATAAAGGAAATGAACTTACTACTACAGCGGTAATAGCTCTTGTTAATATTATCGTTTCAGCTTTTTTTACGATTTATTATTATAATAAATTCTCTAAAGTTTTTAGATATGGTTTCTTAATCCCTGCAGTAATAGAAATAATAAATGCGATAATTTATACATTGATATATATATTTGAATTCGTTCCACTGTGGGTAGCTGCGGACTTTTCAAGACTGGTGCTTGTAATAACATTGGTTATCATGGGAGTTAAGATCGGCTTAAATGCCAGATCAAAAAAGGAACAGAATTATAGATATACAATGATAATGGATATAAGCGGACTTATTGTATTTGCTTATACTACAATGTCTGACGTGATTAGTAATATTACTCTGTCACCCAGCGGATTTAATGCGCTTTCAAGATATGGAGCAACTTTCTTTGTTCTTATTTCATTCCTGGGACATATCAGAGAGATAATAATTGAAAATCGTGGACTGGAATCAGAAAATGAGAGACTTCTTAAACAGACCATTGAAAATGAAAGGCGTCTCCTTGAAGAAGCAAGAAGTGAGAAAGAAAAGGCGGAAGCAGATAATGTAGCAAAGAGTCTCTTCCTTGCCAATATGAGCCATGAGATAAGGACGCCTATTAATGCCATTCTGGGCATGAATACCATGATAAGAAGAGAGGCTGAAAGCTCGGAAGTTAAAGAGTATGCGGATAATGTGGATACGGCGGCTCATAGTCTTTTGTCTCTTATTAATGACATTCTTGATTTTTCCAAGATTGAATCAGGAAAGATGGATATCGTTCCTACAAAATATAAGCTCTATGACCTTGTTAAAGAAGTCTTTATCATGTCAAAGGAAAGGGCGGACAATAAAGATATCAGATTAGAATTGGTAAATGATCCAAATCTTCCTGCAGAACTTTATGGTGATGAGGTAAGGATAAGAGAGATACTTATGAATCTCCTTAGTAATGCCATTAAGTATACAAATGAAGGGACGGTAACTCTTCGCCTTAGTATGCTGGAAATAAGAGATCCGGATATATGGTTTATTGTCGAAGTTGAAGATACCGGAAGTGGAATCAGGCAGGAAAATCTTGCGAAGATATTTGATTCATTTAAGAGAGTTGATGAAAAGAAAAATAAAAATATAGAAGGTACGGGACTTGGACTTAATATCACAAAGAACATTGTAGAAATGATGGGTGGAACTATCGATGTTGCCAGTGAATATGAGGTAGGTTCAGTATTTAGAGTTGAGATACCTCAGACCATAGTCTCATCTAAAAAAGTCGGAAATATGACTGAAAAGATGGAGGAAGAAAGCAGTGAGTTAAAGAGAGTATCGGATATCTATAGATCCAGGGTATTTGCGCCAAATGCAAGAGTCCTTGTAGTGGATGATGTGGAAATGAATATCAGGGTTTTTAAAGCATTGCTTAAAAATTCCGGAATGCAGATAGATTCAACTACTAAAGGAGCAGAGGCAATAGACCTTATCAGGGAAAATCATTACGATATCATTTTCCTTGATGATATGATGCCTGAGGTAGATGGTAAGGATGTTCTTGCTAAGATAAAGAAATTATCCAAGGATGAAAATTTCATAAATAAAGATACTGCTGTAGTAATGCTTACAGCAAATGCCGTGGCTGGTGCGAGGGAAAACTATCTTTCTATGGGATTTGATGAATATCTTCCAAAGCCTATCAAGGATTCTGACTTAGAGGATATGATAATAAAATTACTTCCTTCGGATAAGACCGAAAATACAAGGGTTTTATATGGGACAGAGGTAAGACATAAAAAAGGTGAGTTTGCCAAAGGCAAGATAACAGAAGTATTAAATGAGGATACAGAAGTTCTTCGAAGATCCTATGATGAAGAAGATAATGGAATTGAAGGAATAGATGGAAAAGTAGGAAAAGCCGTAAAAGATACATTCCGAAAGAAAAAAAGAAATCTAAGGATGGTGTTCTATGGCATAGGATATTCATTTTTTGGGTTGATATTATTTGCATTCTTTATCTCCAATTATGGCAAGCCATATACAAGATTCGGACTGGATAATAATAATTATGTTGTAATGACAGATGGCTGGACCATTTCGTCCAATGGACAGACAATGAAAAATGCTCAGATACCTAATAAACTTCAGGATATAGGGGCAGATAAGGATGTGGTGATCACAAACAAGATCCCGGAAACAGTAAAGTCTGATGTAAATGAAGATAATAAAATAGATATATTGAGTGATCCGGATACTTATCAGCTCTTTATCTATTCAAAAGGACAGGATATAAAAGTTCTTCTGGATGGAGAAGAAATATATAATTATAAGTATCAGGAAGATTCATTATTTAATGCTGATTTTGCGCCAAATATATGGATACCGGTAAATGTACCAAGGGATGCAGAGGGAAAAACTGTTGAGATCCATTATCATATGTCAAGAAATGAGAGCTCAAAGATAAGTCGGGTTATATATGGAGACAGGTTATCCATTGCTAAAATGATAATCAAAGATAATATGTTCCTTATATTTTCACTTTTTGTAATGATGGTTATGGCTATTGGATGTATTGTTTATTATATGGCCAATAATCTTAAGAAAGAAGATGGAAAAGGATTCATATATATAGCCATATCAATGTTGCTGGTAAGTCTCTGGTGCCTTGTGCAGTGTGATGTAAGGCAGCTGGTGTTTAAAAATGTACTGGTAGCAAGAGATATGGAATTCTTTACACTTATGCTGCTGCCAATACCACTTCTTAAATCAGTTACGGAAGTAATTCATAATAAGTATAAGAAGATGGTGGATTTTGTAGCATTTGGGTCGCTGGCGGTTAATGCCGTTATAGTGGCGTTTTCGGTTGCGGGTCATGGCACTTTAAGAAATTATCTTTTCCTGATAGACCTTGTAATAATGCTGGCGATGCTGACTCCTGTTTATATCTTTATAAAGATATATCTTAGTGACAGGAAAGTATTTAAGAAATTAAAGAGTCTTGTGCTGATTCATACGATAACATATGTTTGCGGTGTGCTTGAAATCGTATCTGCATTGTTCCTTGGGGATAAATTCGAAGGAAATTTCCTTGCTGCAGGGGCAATGATTTATGGCATTGGAATATTTGTGGAGATGATAAACAGACAGAGGATTACTGTATTAGAGAAACAAAAGATTGAGATTCAGGATAGGATAAAGAGTAATTATCTTGCAAATGTAGCAGGGCAGATAAGAACTCCTCTTAATGCGCTTCTTACTATGGATGAGATGATTCTTAGTGAGACAAGAGAGTCAAGCATTGCAGGATATGCTGAAGAAATAAGGCTTCAGGGACTTAAGCTTACGAAGATCATCAATTCTATCATTGAATATTCAAGAGTAAGAGGAAAGGCAGTTGTCTTAGAGGAAAGTGTATTTAGTCACAATGCAAATGGAGATGATGACCTTAAAGGAAAGATATTCGATGAAGATAAACTTAAGAAACTAACCAGGCCGCTTATTGAGGAAAAGGAAAATACCGAAGATAATAAGAAAGACGGGCTGGATAAGAGTGAAAAAGAATCGGATGATATCTCACTTGAGGGATTTGACACTGATACCGTTATGAAAAATCTTAGCGAGTCAAAAGACTTTAATGTGGAAAAAGGTCTTCGTTATTGTGCCGATGATAAAGATTTTTATGTGGAAGTAATTAAAAGATATATCTATGAAAATAATCTTGATAAGATTGCAGATTTCTTTAAGGAGAAGGACTGGGAGAATTACAGGATATTAGTTCATGCCCTAAAGGCTTCATCATATACCATCGGTGCAGATGAGATGGGGGATAAAGCTAAGGAGATAGAAATTTTCGTTAAAGACGGAAATATAGAAGCGGCTGAAAAGGGCCATGAGAAGATGATGGAAGAGTTTGATTCATTTATAAGCAGGCTTAAAGATTATACTGGCTTAACAAAATGAACAATAAAACAGGGATGAAGTGTAAAATTTTCGCTAATCCGCAGAAATTGATGTAAAATTTTAATTCATCTATTGCATAATAAAAAATCCTATAGTATAGTAATGAAATCGTAAAAGATTTTTACACTATAAAAGGAGTGATTAAAATGAAGATGAAGAAGGTAGCAGGACTTGTTCTTGCAACAGCAATGACAGCATCACTTTTTGCAGGATGCGCTAACTCAGATCAGAACAAAAATGCATCATCTAACGCAGCTAATACAGCTGAACCAGCAAGTGGTGAACTTGTATGGAAGATCGGTGCTATCGGACCTCTCACAGGTGCAGGTGCAAACTATGGTAATGCGGTATGTGACGCAGCCGAACTTGCTATTAATGAGATAAATGAAGCAGGCGGTATCAATGGTTATAAGATAGCTTATAAGAAGGAAGATGATGAGCTTGATAATGAGAAGTCAGTTAATGCTTACAATGCACTTAAGGACTGGGGCATGCAGATCCTTGTGGGACCTACAACATCTGATTGTACAATAGCTGTATCTGAATTAACAAAGGCAGATAATGTCTTCCAGATCACACCATCAGGATCAGCAGTGGAATGCACAAAGTATGACAATGTATTCCGTGTATGTTTCGCAGATCCAGCTCAGGGTGCTAAATCAGCTGAATATATCGGAACACATAACCTTGCTAAGAAGGTTGGTATCATTTATGACAGTTCAACAACTTATTCAAGTGGTATTGAACAGTCTTTCGTAGAAGAAGCTAAGAATCAGGGCGTTGAAGTTGTTGCAGCAGAGGCTTTCACAGCTGATACAAAGACTGATTTCACAGCTCAGCTTCAGAAGATGAAGGATTCAGGTGCTGAACTTGTATTCCTTCCAATTTACTATACAGAAGCAGCTACAATTCTTACTCAGGCTTCATCAATGGGACTTTCAGTTAAGTGGTTTGGATGTGATGGTCTCGATGGTATGCTTGATATGGATAATTTTGATGCAAGCCTTGCAGAAGGCGTAATGCTTCTTACACCATTTGCAGCAGATGCAACAGATGATCTTACAACTAAATTCGTTTCTTCATATAAGGAAGCTTATAAGGTAACACCTAATCAGTTTGCAGCCGATTCATATGATGCGGTATATGCACTTAAGGCTACATTAGAGAAGGCTAATCTTACACCAGATGCTTCAACAGCCGATATTACAGCTGCTCTTAAAGCTAATATGACAGAGATCGAACTGGCAGGTCTTACAGGTAATATTAAGTGGACAGCAGATGGAGAACCAGATAAGAATCCTAAAGCTGTTGAGATAAAGAACGGTACTTACGTTTCAATGGAGTAGATCCATAATATTTACTTAAACTCCCGCATAGTAATATGCGGGAGTTTGTGCTATAAATATATTTGTATGAAGCGGGTTTTACATGAAAAATTCTGCTAAATAACTAAAATGATGAGGGAGTTTAAGGTATGGTCAGTTTTATAACTAATCTGATTAATGGATTAAGCCTTGGAAGTATTTATGCTCTTATAGCAATCGGATATACCATGGTATATGGAATTGCGAAGATGCTTAATTTTGCCCATGGTGATATCATCATGGTTGGAGCATATATTGCTTTCACATTAATAACAACATTAAAGTTACCTATAGCTTGGGGCATAGTAGCGGCAATAGCAGGATGCCTGCTCTTAGGTATTACAGTAGAAAAGGTAGCATATAAGCCTCTTAGAAAAGCAGGATCACCTTTAGCGGTACTTATTACAGCCATCGGTGTAAGTTATTTTCTTCAGAATGCAGCACTTCTTATATTTGGAGCGGATCCTAAAATGTTCTCAAGTGTAGTGCCATCTTCAATAAGAACAATTAATATAGGAAAATTTACAATACCGGGAACTACAGTTATCAGTATTGTTATCAGTATCCTCCTTGTTCTTTTCCTTCAGTTTTTTATTAATAAAACAAAACCGGGTCAGGCAATGCAGGCTGTGGCTCAGGATAAAGATGCAGCATCTCTTATGGGAATCAGCGTAAATGGAATCATATCTCTTACATTTGCTATAGGTTCAGCTATGGCAGGTGTTGCAGGTGTACTTCTTTGCTCAGCTTATCCTACACTTTATCCATATACAGGAGCTATGCCTGGTATAAAAGCCTTTGTTGCAGCGGTTCTTGGTGGTATCGGATCAGTTCCGGGAGCTATGATAGGCGGTCTATTACTTGGAATAATAGAAAACTTAAGTAAGACTTACATATCATCACAGCTTTCAGATGCCATAGTTTTCAGCGTACTTATCATCGTTCTTTTAGTTAAACCAACAGGCCTTATGGGTAAGGTCGTTCAGGAAAAGGTTTAGGAGGTGGTAAGATGGCTAAAATACTTAAAAATAAAACGACAAAGAATAATCTTATTACGATCCTTGGTCTTATAGTTATCTATGTGGCAGTGATGATCTGTAACGGTGCAGGCCTTATAAATAACCATATTGGCGGCCTTCTGGTTCCATTTTGTGTTTATTCAACTATGGCTGTATCTCTTAATATTATAGTCGGCATTTTAGGAGATCTTTCTTTAGGCCACGCAGGATTTATGTGCATTGGTGCATTTTCATCGGCTTATTTTTCTAAGGCTATGGCAGATGCACTTCCAATGGTTCCAAGATTTATCATTGCAGTAGTTATCGGAGCGCTTGCGGCGGCTTTATTTGGATTTCTTATTGGTATTCCGGTATTAAGACTTCACGGTGACTATCTTGCCATAGTAACTCTTGCTTTTGGCGAGATCATTAAAAATATAATAAATGCCCTTTATATCGGACATACTGAAAGCGGCAGCTTTATGATGACTGTAGATATTTCAAAATCATCAGAGATAAAGGATAAGATGTTAAATGGTCCTCAGGGAATCACGGGAATTCCTGTTTCGGCTACATTTACATCGGGATTTATAATCCTTCTTTTAGCAGTTATAGTTACACTTAATCTTACAAATTCAAGAAGTGGAAGAGCCATAATGTCTATAAGAGATAATCGTATCGCTTCTGAATCTTTAGGTATAAATGTAACAAAATATAAGATGCTGGCATTTACAATTTCAGCGGCTATAGCTGGATGTGCAGGTGCGCTTTATGCTCATAATTCAACAATCCTTCAGGCTAAGTCTGAGAGATTCGGTTATAACATGTCAATCATGATCCTTGTATATGTAGTACTTGGTGGAATCGGATCAACAAGAGGTTCTATCATTGCTGCTGTTGTGCTTACTCTTATTCCGGAAGTTCTTAGATTTATTGGTAATTACAGAATGCTTATCTATGCAGTCATAATGATCGCTATGATGATCATCAACTGGAATCCAAAATCAAGAGCTTTTATAGAAAAGCACAATCCATTTAAGAAAAAAGAAAAGGGGGTTGAATAATATGGCACTCCTTGAAGTTTCAAATCTTTCAATACAGTTCGGGGGACTTAGGGCTGTAGATGATTTTGACCTTTGTATAGAAAAAGGCCAGCTTTATGGCTTAATCGGACCAAATGGTGCAGGTAAGACAACAGTATTTAACCTTCTTACAGGTGAATATAAACCAACAGAAGGACTTATTAAGCTGGACGGAAATGATATCACAGGAAAAAGTACTATAGAGATAAACCGTTCAGGGATAGCAAGAACATTTCAGAATATAAGGCTGTTTTCGCAGCTTTCAGTTCTTGATAATGTAAAAATCGGTCTTCACAATCAGTTTAAATACAGCACTTTAGCGGGAATCCTCCGCCTGCCTTCATATTTTAAGACAGAGAAGGCTATGGATGAAAAGGCTATGGAGCTGCTTTCGGTATTTGGGTTAGATAAAGAGGCTGATACTGTTGCAAGTAATCTTCCATATGGTAAGCAGAGAAAGTTAGAGATCGCTAGAGCTATGGCAACCAATCCTAAGCTGCTTCTTCTGGATGAGCCCGCAGCAGGTATGAATCCAAATGAAACAGAAGATCTGATGAAAAATATCAGCTACATCAGAAAGAATTATGGTATGACGATCCTTCTTATCGAGCATGATATGAAACTCGTATCAGGTATCTGCGAAAAACTTACAGTCCTTAATTTTGGACGGGTTCTTGCAGAAGGAGAGACTAAAGATGTATTGTCGGATCCGGAAGTAATAAAAGCATATCTTGGAGAATAAGAGAGGGAGCATATGTCAGAATTATTAAAAGTAGAAAATCTGCAAGTTAATTATGGTGTTATCCCTGCCCTTAAAGGAATAAACTTCACTGTAAATCAGGGAGAAGTAGTGGCTCTTATCGGTGCAAATGGCGCTGGTAAGACAACAACTCTTCATACAGTAACTGGACTTGTAGAAAAAAAAGGCGGCACGGTAACATTTGATGGTAAGGATATTACAAATGTGCCAGCTCATAAATTGGTTAAATTGGGTATCGCCCATGTTCCAGAAGGTCGTCGTGTATTTCCGGAACTTACTGTTTATCAGAATCTTCTTCTTGGAGCTTATACAAGAAAAGATTCAAAGGAAAAACAGGATACATTAGAGGAAATCTATGAGAGATTCCCTAGACTTAAAGAACGTCTTAATCAGTTTGCAGGAACTCTTTCAGGTGGTGAACAGCAGATGCTTGCTATGGGGCGCGCCCTTATGTCAAAGCCTAAGATGATCCTTATGGATGAGCCATCTATGGGACTTTCTCCTATCTTTGTTAATGAGATTTTTGATATAATAGAAAGTGTATCAAAGGCAGGAACTACAGTTCTTTTAGTAGAGCAGAATGCAAACAAAGCTCTTGCCATAGCTGACAGGGCTTACGTTCTTGAAACAGGAGCCATCACTATGGAAGGAAAGGCATCTGATCTTCTGACAGATGACAGGATACGTAAAGCTTATCTTGGAGAATAAAGAACTGGATGGAATAATGAGGTTAGAAACTGATACGTTAATTCCGTGGAATAAAGAAATCAGATACTAACAAAAAGAATAGGGGGCTATATATGAATCAGAAGATTACAATAGCGATCAATAGAGAATATGGATCCGGCGGACGTACAATAGGTGAGATGATCGCAAAAGAGCTGGGAATTCATTATTATGATAAGGAATTGGTAAAGCTTGCGGCTGAGGATTCAGGTATAAATGAAGCTTTATTTAATAAAGCTTTATCAGAATTTAAAGGAACACCGATTTTTTCTCTGGGACATGACATTTATGATGGAAAGGTCCTTTCACCAAATGATAAGGATTATACATCACCTGAGAATCTCTTTGCCTGCCAGGCAAAGGTTATAAGAGACCTTTCAGAAAGGGAATCATGCGTTGTTGTAGGCCATGGAGCCTGTCACGCCCTAAAGGACAGAAGCAATGTGGTCCGTGTATTTGTCCATGCGCCGGATGATTTCCTCTTAAAACAGGCGCGTCTCAGACTTTCCATGTCAGATAAGGAATTGGAAAAGTACGTGGAAAAAGAGAATAAGAGACGTTCAGAGTACTTTTATTATTACACAGGAGAGAAGTGGGATGATGCCCATAATTATGATCTTTGCCTTGAGTCTTCAAAGCTGGGATTTGAAAAATGCTGTGAGATAATAAAAGGATATATGAAGGTAAGATTCGACGGACTGGATTTTGAAACAGGGGAGTTCTAACGGACGCCAAAATAGACAACCGGACGCCAAAATATAAAGACATTCAAGCAATCCCTCCAGCGGGCTAAAACATGCCCTTTGGAGGGATTCTTTCATGTCTTTTATTATATTTTGGCTGGGGATGGCTGCTTTTTATATGATGCTTCGTTAATTATTTTGGCGTTCGGTAGCCGTCTATTATATTTTGGATGGATATGGCTAATTTATTTAGTGTCCGAAATTAAATTACTAGAAAATGCGGAAATACGCAAAAAATAGTAATAAGAACATTGACAATGATAATTGTGCAATATGCAAAAAAAAGTTTGTTAGATATGTAGAAAGTGATTAAATTATATTAATTTTAAAGTTTGACAGTATTAATATCTGATTTGTTCGAAAGTTGTTCCCAATGGGAACTAATAATTTTTTGTCATAATGGTAACGTTTTCATGACAAAAGGAAAACCAAGGAGGATTTTGAAAGGTATGGGACAGATTAGAATTTCACCAGATGAAATGCGTGGAAGGGCATCAGAGTACAGAGCTGAAGGAGAGAAGTTAGAAGATATCATTGTAACAATGGCTAACTTACTTGAGAACCTTCAGGGTGAATGGGAAGGTGCTGCCAGTGAATCGTATGCAGCACGTTATACAGAACTTGAACCTGGATTCAAACAAGCAAGAGAACTTGTAGAAGAAATCGCTGTAGCACTTGAAGATGTAGCAACTAAGATGGAAGAGACAGATAATAGTATCTCATCAGTTTTCCAGGGCTAATAAGAAATGTAAAGTCAAGTGTAGTTAGTTACACTTGACTTTTTTCTCTGTATTAAACATGAACATTAATTTTAAATTTTAATTTAGATTTTAAGGAAACTACATATGGATAACAATGTTGAAATGCTGGACAGATATCTGCCACTTGGAAGTATTGTTCTGGTAAAGGGAAATGTAAAGAAACTAATGATTGTTGCCAGAGGAGTTCTTACCGGAAATGACAGCAATAAGAAAATATATAATTATGGAGCGGTACTATATCCAGAAGGATTAATTGATGAAAGATTAATATTCTTTAATAATTCAGATATTTTTAAAGTAGTAGCAGAAGGATATTCTGATTCAGATGATGAAATAATGAATGAAAATATTAAGAACTGGATTAAAGGGGTAAGCGATAGTGGACTTAGATGAGGAGCAGATTAGAGAATATATTTCTGAATGCCGAAGAATTGTTGAAGCAAACAATGATAAAATTGATGAGTTAAAGAAAAAAAGAAAAAGATTGGACGAGGCCAGAGAAAAAATATATAACCAGCAAATTATATACTCAGATGAGTTGGCTCAAAACTATATGCTGGACGTGCTTATAACTGATAATAGATGGAAAGGTCAAAAACGTGAACAGTTTGTTGATTCAATCAATGATGTTATGGCCGATTCTATATGTAAATTAGAGACCGATATGGAAAATAGCTTGGTGAGCTTAGAAGATGAAATATATGATATCGATGACAGGATTGATGATCTGGAATCAGAAAATGAAGAAAAAAATGCCAGTATAGAATTTTGGGAACGAATATTAAGAAATAAGGGCTTTTTTTATTAATTATTATTGGGTGAATTAATATGGGTGAAATTAAATATTCAAAGGATAAATATGATAAATTATTATTTATTTATGGAATGAAAAATAATATGGCAAAAAAAGATATAGAACCTATGGAAACAAATTACAATTTGGTTTCAGAGTCTGTAACAGAGCTTTTTCAGATATATGATGATATTTATCAGTTAATTAATGAATATATTGACACATTTGGGAATACGTTAAAATCATTGCAAAATGCCGGCGACTTTATTTATCTGATGGATAAAAAAATGTCGGATAAAATAAATAATGGATCAGAATTACTAAAATAATAAATGGAACAGGTATGAAGCATGGGGTATAATATCATTCGAACAGAATTAAATGATGCTACATTAGACTGTCTAAATAAAACCAGTGTAATAAATGACTATCTTTCAAAAATAGAAGGTGGTTTTCAGGGACTAGTAGATAATAAATACTTTGCTGGTAGCGGGGCAGAAACAATAAAGACATATTTGGAATGTGTGCAGTTAACAGCAATCAGAGTTATTCAGCTTGCGGTGGTTGAATATGCTCAAGTATTTTCGTCATTTGCAGAAAGCTTTTCAATTCATGATGAAAGCTATGAGGCAGTTTTTAATGAGGATTATTTTGATGAATTATTAGAAACCTTAAAATCATTAAGAACCTCCTTATATGAGAATCAGGTTCCGGCATATAATGCTGAAACTGCTGTAGATGACATTATTAAAGAAGACTATATTAAGAATTATGATGTATATGATGATCCTTTAACAAAGGTGATTACAGATATTTCTTATCTTAGCAGATGCATTAAAAGGCGTGACAAAAATTATAAATTAAATTTTCAAAACGTAAAAGATTTGATTGCTGATGCAAAATGCTTAGTAGATAAGATCAAAGAAAAAGGCGTTATTTCTTTTGCAGATATGAGCAATGCAAGTTATTTAAACATATCTGAGGCTCAAAAGATGCAGGAGGATTTTAAGAAAGGGTGCGATTACCTTTGGAGAAATCAAGCTGAACTTAAAAAAGGTATAGATTATATTTCGCAATATGCTGAATATAAAAATGATAAGCTGGCCAAAAAGAGATCTGAACATGGACTTGTTCTTATAGGAGAGGCAATACTCGGTATAACGTTAGTTATTAGTACCGCTGGTGCAGGTGCACCATTAGTGCTTACGACGATAGCTGGAGCATGTGATGTCGGACTGGCATGTGAGGGTGTACAAGAAACTTATTATGGAGCAATAAAAGATATCGAGACACCGTCTATAAATCCTGTTAGAGATTATATTTGTATGGGAAATCAGGAGGCATATGATATGCTTTCAATGTTGTCTCATAATCTGTGTTTTGCAAGTGCAAGTATTAATACTATAGTTTCTGCAGGAAGTGGAGAAAATATAAAGTCTCAAGCATTAAAAGAGGTAGTTCAGATAAGAACTTGTGCTGAAGTAGTAACAGTTAATGTTGCAGCTCCTGTGGGAAATTATTACATAGGAAAATATGCTACAGCCTGTACAGATAATGAACTTTTACAATTTGGGATCCAAGTAGGTGGAAATATTCTTTTAGGTAAAGCTATAAAGGGCGTAGCTCATATCAATGGAATGGGCGCACAAAAACTTGCTTCAAAGTATTATCTTGAAAAGCCTAATATAGGAATAAATACATCAGGTCTTACAACATCTAAAACAAATGAAGTTACAGGTTTTGCTGCAGGAATGTCTCCTGAGGATGCTGAAAGATACTTAAAGTATTGTGATGAATGCGAAAAGGGTATACACAATAATCATCCGGGCCTTGACGAACAGCAGTATCTGGATGATTTCTCTTATGAGAAACACTTTGCTGGTGGGGACATTGATGGAATAGCAAATGACAAAATTCAGGGTAGTAAGAAGGCGATAAAAGGTGATTGTTGGCTGTTAGATAATTCGGGAAAGTTTATTGATGATACTTTAGAAAACAACTATCAAACATATATAAAACGTAAGATAAGTAAAGGAAAAATACCGAAGGATAGATTGGAGTGGAAACAGGTAAGTGAATATTGGACAAAGGAGTCGCCTGTTGCACGAGGTAATAAATTTAATAAAACTGTTAGAGAAGCAGATATTTACGATTACCATGAAATATATTTAGAAAACGGAAAAAGATTAGATTCATACGATCCATATAATGGCGAAATAATATCAAGAAAGGCTACGGATTTAGATAAAATTTCAGAAGAAACATATAGAAAGTATTTATCTGAATTTTCGTCAAAATATTCAGAAGGAACAAAAATAAGATCAAATGCTTATCCTGAACTTGATGGACAAGAACTTAAGGGGCACTATATTTTAGAAATTCCAGCAAGTAATGCTAATATAGTTAATATTGCACAATTTAAGAAGATTGCC
Organism: Lachnospiraceae bacterium UBA3772; assembly: GCA_002371025.1. Classification (GTDB taxonomy): domain Bacteria; phylum Bacillota; class Clostridia; order Lachnospirales; family Lachnospiraceae; genus Eubacterium_Q. Next base: position 20,678 of record DFFQ01000213.1, read on the forward strand.
GCAGAATATGGAGTAATACTAAGATTTACGGAGGAACAATGATGGAAATTAATAAAAAAATAACAGAAGCGTTAATGAAGATGCAATTTATTAAAAGATATGAAGAGCTATCTAAAAACTTTAACGCAGAAAGAACACCATCAAACAAGCGATTAATATATATTGATGGAGAAGAAGTTATGGAAATGATTCAGGAAATGGGATATGATGCAATATTTGACAGTAAAGAAAAATTTTATAAAATAAAAGAGGAAAAAATAAATGAATATGTATTTGGTGTTCATATAATATTGCAAGATGGAATGGTTGATATTGTTTGGGTGGTAAAAGATAATGATGAATTAATCTTAGGTTCACCTTGGGGGACCTATTCAAGAAGACTAATAAATAGTTCGTACAGGATAAAAAAACCTATTTTTGGAACGTATGATGATTTGGAAGAGATTTTAAAAATTACTTTTTTTATGTATGAAGATTTCAAAAGAGCTTTAATTGCAAATTAATAATTAAGTTTTTTATGTTAGAAAAATATGATTTAAGATAAATTAATGAAGAAATTATGCGTGAAGGTAAAAATTTTGACTATAAAAAATATTTTGGTTTGTAAATATGGAAACAGAACAGGATTTTATTACTAAACAGCTGGAGCTGATAAAAAAAATAGATTTAAAGAATGTGCTTTCTATTTCTGATGTTCACACTATTGCAGGTGTGGATTTAGCATACTGGAAAGAAGATGAAGAAGAATATGCGGATTGCTGTATTGTTGTATTAGACTTTCCTTCATTAAAGGTTATAGAAGAAAAATATATCATTAGAAAAGTTGAGGTTCCATATATTCCAGGATGTTTAGCTTTCAGAGAACTTCCTTTATTTAAAGAGGTTTATAGTATTTTGGAACATTCGGTAGACGTATTTTTCTTTGATGGTAATGGATATCTTCATCCAAGACATATGGGTATAGCGACTCATGCGGGAATATTAATTAATAAACCAACAATAGGAATAGCAAAAAGCTATTATAAGATTGGAAATGTTGATTTTGTTGTGCCAAATGAGGGAGCAAACTCATATACGGATATATCTATAAATGGGGAAGTATATGGAAGAGTTTTACGAACTCATGATAAGGTAAAGCCAATATTTGTTTCAGTTGGTAATAGGATTGATTTAACTACAGCCATGGAATTGACTAAGATGCTTATAACAGCTGATAGCCATGTTCCAGTTCCAACCAGGTTGGCAGATCTTATGACACATAGAATAAGAAAAGAATATCAAACTGCAAGATGTAAGGTATAGACAATGAGATGCAAAAAATGTGGTGCTGAGATTGGAGAGGAAAGGGTTTGTCCTTTCTGCGATACTCCAATTAAAAATGTATTGGTGGCAGAAAGAACAGATAAGGAAATGGGAAAAAATAAGGAAGCTGAGGCAGCTCTGCTGCCTCAGGATTCATCTGAAATATTTAATTCAGATGAAACAACGGTTCTTGATCTGGATAGAATAGATGATTTAAAAGAGCAAAGTAAAGAATCTTTTGAATCAGTAGAAGATAAAAAAAGTAGTAATACGACGGAGGCGATAGAAGAGGTTTCGCATGATTCAGAAAAAGAGCCTTCAATGATAAGAACATCCGTTATCCCTGATTATAAGATCAAAGAGAGAAAAAGATGGAGCAAGAAAAGGAAGATATTAACTCTTGTTTCAGCTTTTTTTATTGTGCTCTTAAGCATATCATTAGCAACTGGCGTTTATATTTTTATGAAATATAAAAATTATATCAAAGGTTTAAAAGGGGCGAATATATGCTTTGTTGATACTTATACAACTTCTCTTGATGCCTATTATTATATTGATAAGAAAGATGATTTAGTATATGTTTTTAGCTCCGGAAGAAGGTATGAGGCTTACCAGGTCAATGGTTCATATACATATACAGAAGCGGGTTATAAACCATCTGAAAATAAGATAATCACGATGTATACCTTTGATCTTTATCTTAAGAAAGAAGATCAGGAAATAATTAGGATATATCATGAAGAAAAGACAGATGGAGCTATAGAGATTATAGGAGTAACCGATAAGGGTGAGATCATTTATAACGATACAGAGAAAGATAAATGTATGCTGGTTTCTACTGCGGGTTCTCCTTATGAGCTGGGGAAAAGCATAAAAGAAGGGCTTTTTTTTGAGGAAGGAAAAAAGCTGATTTTGCAATCTGATAGACAGCTGATATTTTCCTCGAGAAAATCTGACTCAGGAGAATTTATTGTTGCTTCTAATGTTACAGATTTTTATTTTATATATGGTGATGAGGACGGTGGTTATATCAGATCAGTTGATGAAAATATAACTTCAACAGATTCAGAAAATCTATTTATCATATATAAAAATAATAAGGATGAATATTTTCTTAAGGACTTAAGAAGTGATTTGGCTGATTCTGTAAAGATTGATAAAAACAGCATTAATATAGATTCATTAACAATATACGAAATATCAGATAAGGATAATGTATCTAATGAAAATACTGATGGAAAGAAGCTTGAAATTAAAGAAGAGGATATTAGCAATAAGGATCTATCCGGGGATGGAGAGCTTGATATTACTGATAAAGGACTGGTATATAAGCTGAAGTTTTATCATAGAAATCTTGGAAGTGTAGACAAAGTACTTGCCTTGGATGGCAGATATGTCTATGTGATAAAGAATGGAAAAACTGCAAGAATAGATGTTTTTACAAAAAAAGAAAAAGTATTATTTGATAAAGAAATGCAGATTAAACGTTATTACTAATTTACTAAAGATCAGGAGAAGTGATGGATAAGGTAAGAGAAATACAAAATGAAAATTATATGGGATTCATTATAGAAGATGAAAATATGCTTCTTTCAAATGTGCTTCCTATCATTGAAAAAGGTACAACTCCAGGTATCATAAAGGGTTATCTTTTAAAACAGAATGGAAAGGAAAAGGTCATCTATAATGTAAATTCTTTCAGGAATTTTTATTCGGATATAAGAATTATGGATGAAGAATCATTTATCAGGGTATTGCTTTCTATTCCGGAGGTGTTCCATCATATAGCTGTTGATACGGTATTTCCGTTGGAATGTATCTCTCTTGATTTCAGGCATTTCTTTTATGATCTTGCTGAAAGAAAAATAATGACACTGGCAATCCCTGCAACAACAGGTCTAGATCCAAATAAAAGAAGGATCTGTGAGAATAATATCAAATATATGATGCAGAGGTATATCAGTGATTCTATATTTGTAAACAGCCAAAGATGCCTTGCTATATATAAGGATCTTGCTGATGAAAATAATTCTCTGGAAGATTTATATAGGAATATCCTTGCAGGGAAATATGGAGCGGGTATATCAAAGGAAAGAGATTACTCTGCATTAAGACCTGTATTTAAGTTGGTTCCATCTAATGTGGCAAATCCTGTTTTTTTGATAAATAAAGAAAAACTTATTGTTGGAAGAAGTAAGGCGTCTGAGACAGAAGAGCTGCTCGTTCTTAATGTTCAGGGAATAAGCAGGGAACATTCTGAAATAGTATTTCAAAATGGACAGCTTTTTATAAAGGATTTAGTCAGCACGAATGGAACTTTTGTTAATGATATAAAGATCTTTTCTGATCAGTATATTCCTCTTAAAGCAGGGGACAGGGTAAGATTTTCAAATGTGGAATATGAGGTACAGTTTATAACTTATGAATAAAAAGAGAATCATTTTAGTTGAAGAAGATGAAAATTATATATCTAATCTTGAAATGATGCTGATAAGTCATGAGGAGAGTCTTATCAGCCTTGAACTTATAAGCAGTCGGGATTATCTTAATTCTTTCATGGCAAAGCCACAGGTAATAGATTGTCTTGTGATAGATGAAAAAATGATGACAGATTCTGTTTCAAGACAAAACATAGGTCGTTTATTTGTCCTTACAGAAAGCACTGTGGGAAATATCAGAACTGCAGCATCAAGTAATATGTATGAACGGACATCTTCCATGGATCTTAGGATGATGCAGTCCATGTCAAAGGTAGAATATGTAGATAAATATGGCGGAGTAAAAGAGCTTTTTCATAAGATAATAGGGGCTTTAGGACTTCCTGCGGATGATAGAAAGATTGAACTTTCTTCCGGAAAGAAAAATACTTCTACTATTATGGTAACATCTCAACTTGGAGGGGCAGGAAAGACCCGAGCTGCATTCAGCATAGCTTTAAGATTATCGGAACTTAACAGGTCAGTCATATATATCTCTCTTGATGAGATACAAAGAAACCATATACTTGCTGGGATTAATGACAGTATATCAGAGGGTATGGAAAGAGTAGTAATGAGAAAGGATGATAACCTTATATCTTTTCTTGACCAGATGATATATCATGGCAGATTCGACTATTTTCTTCCATGGAATAATTCAAGGGTAGCTATGGGGATAGAGGCTGATCAATATATCAATCTTTTTAACATGATCAAAAAAACAGGAAGGTATGATTTTATCATACTTGATGATAATGGCAGCTTTGATCTGTTTTCTCAGGAAATGATGGCTGTTTCAGACAGGATCATCAATGTTTTAAAAGATGATAAAATTTCGCGGTATGCCTATGAAAAGTTTAAAAATGAAATAAGGACAAGTGAAAGAAATAAGATAATGTTAATAAAAAATATGTATGTCACTGATATAGATGAAGAAGTTGTGGATACTATCCCGGCTTATAATTTTTATAATGAAAACTGGGTGGAGGATCTGTCAAAGACAGATATATTAAAAAATACTGCAATGCTTCTGGTGTAACATATTTAATGGAACGATGAAATTTTTTTAAGGTAAAAAATTAAGGGGTGAAAACTTTGGATAAGATCATTCTTGATTTTAGAGATGAAAGAAAAAAAGAACAGCATGATATTGAAGTAAGTTCAGATATTACTGCAAGAGAACTGATACTGGGGCTTATAGAGGCCTATGGACTTGATATAGACAATTCATATCCGGACAATATTTTCCTTAGAGCGAATAATCCGACAGTACTTTTAAAGGGGGATAAAAAGCTCTATGAATATGGCCTGCATCAGGGAAGCATTGTGTATTATCTGTGAGATTAATGCCCAGGTCTGGGAAGTAACATGTGACGTAAGCTTAATAATGTAAAAATAAAGGGAATATCGATACAATATTGATTAAGGAATAAAAGATGGCAGCTAGAGGGAAGGAACAAAATAAGATCATTATATCCGGAAACAGGATATATGAAGAAGTTATACTTACGGGAGAATTTAGCGATGAACTGGTTATAGGAACAACTAAATTATCACGTATAAGATTTGAAAGAAGTGAATTCTTCTGTGATTTTGAAATAAGATTTTATAATGAAAAAAATGGGGACTGGTCAGTAAGCTGTAACAGAGACATTTATATTGATAGCGGAAGTATCGCAAGAAAATATAGTGGTATTATCAAAAGAGGAATGGAAATGGTATTTCGCTATACCAATGGTGATGCGATACTCTTTAGTATCTCATTACAGATGGATTTTGACAGTGTGCCTTGTGATTATCTTAGAAAGATCGATCTTAGAAATGTAAATAATCTTTGCCTTGGAGGAACGGACTTTTCAAGGATTTTTTTGGATGGGGAAATGGCTGAAGGGGATTATCTTACCATGACCCAGCAGGGGGATTCCTATATAGTTAATGTTAATCAGGTAAAGAATGGCATCTTTATCAATGGGATAGAGGTAAAAGAAAAGGTTATCACTCTGAAAAACAGGGATTTCTTAACCTTTGATGGATATAAATTTTATTTGCAGGATTTATATCTTTATACTGATTCAGAGGATGAAAGCATCAAATCAAAAGTTGGAGAAGAGATAATAAGAAATTCCAATAATTCATTTAAATATCCAAAATTTATAAAAAATGTAAGACTTAAAAACGTCATCTCTGATGAAAAGATAGATGTTTTGCCACCGGATAATAAAAAAGAAATGGAAAAGGAAAATCTATTCATAACGATACTTCCTTCATTACTTATGCTGATTCTTTCTGTTGGCTTAAGGTCTAAGATGAATACTAATCCTATGTTTGCTATTTATATGGCTGTAATGATGGGGATGGGGATAGTAACATCAATCTTTACTCACATAAGACAAAAGAAAAAGAATAGTAGGGACGAAGAAAAAAGAGTTAAAAATTATACTGAATATATGAAAGAAAAGGAAAAATATATTCAGGACGAAAGAGAAAAGGAAAAAGTTAAGAGGCAGGAGATTTATATTGCTCCAGAGATAGAATTAAATGAGGTAAGAAATTTTGATAATCATCTTTTTGAAAAGACTAAAGAGGATGAGGATTTTCTAACAGTAAGACTTGGAGAGGGAGAGATAAAGGCCTCAAGAAATCTTAATATAAAAGAGAAAGAATGCATTGCATCAGATGATCCGCTTATGGATTATCCGGATCTTTTAAAAGATTCTTACGAAATAATAAAGGAAGTACCTATTACTTTAGACTTAAAGAAATATGGAGTATTAGGTGTAAGAGGAAATGACGCTGACCTTTATAGTTTGATAAAAATTCTTACTCTTGATATAGTAACGAGACATTTTTTTGATGACGTAAAGCTTTATTATAAGTTTAAAAAAGAGGAGATAGCTAAATTCAGATATTTAAGATGGCTTAAGAATCTTTATAACTCGGATAAATATACTATCAGAAATCTTATATATGATAAGGACAGCCAGAAGATCCATTTTGAAGAGTTATATAAGGAACTGTCTTTTAGAAATGAATTAAAGGAGGCGGATATAAACAGTCTGCCTTATTATGTGATAATGATCTCTGATTCAGAGGGCTTTGCCAGTCATCCTATATCGAATTTTATAGATAAAGCAGAAAAACTGCATGTGGTATTTATCTTCTTTGAAAGATATATAGAAAAGATACCAAAAGAGGCAAGGGTAGTCATTGATCTTGGAGAGAAAGACTCATCGAAGTTTAGAAGTGGAAGAATTATAATAGCCAGTGATAAGTCAGATGTGCAGGAGTTTACTTATAAAGATGTTTCAGACAGTGACATGGAATACGTGGCAAAAAAACTTGCCTGTGTTTATGTGGATTCTGTAAATCTTGAAAGTAATCTTACTTCAAATATCTCACTTTATAAGCTTTTAGGGATAATCAGTGATACAGATCTTGATCTAAAGGCAAGATGGGCTTCTTCAAAAGTGTATGAGTCAATGGCAGCGCCTCTGGGAGTAAGAGCAGGGGATTCATTAGTATATCTTGATCTTAATGAAAAAGCACATGGTCCTCATGGACTTGTAGCAGGTACTACAGGTTCAGGTAAGTCTGAGATACTTCAGAGTTACATCCTTTCTATGGCTACACTTTTTAGTCCGGAAGATGTAAGTTTTGTGATAATAGACTTTAAAGGTGGAGGAATGGCTAATCAGTTTAGAGAACTTCCTCACTTAATAGGCAGCATTACCAATATAGATGGAGAAGCAATAGACAGGTCTCTTGCTTCTATAAAAGCAGAATTAAAGAAGAGGCAGGAATATTTTAGAGAATATGATGTAAATCATATAGATGCTTATATCAAGCTTTATAAACAGGGAGTAGCAAAGAATCCGCTTCCTCATCTCATACTTATTGTCGATGAGTTTGCGGAATTAAAGAGTGATCAACCGGAATTTATGCAGGAACTTATAAGTACTGCAAGAATAGGTAGAAGTCTGGGAGTTCATCTTATCCTTGCAACACAGAAACCAGCAGGTGTAGTAAATGATCAGATCTGGAGTAATTCTAAATTTAAGCTTTGTCTTAAGGTTCAGAATGCATCAGACAGTAATGAAGTGATCCATTCCCCACTGGCAGCTGAAATAAGAGAAGCAGGAAGAGCTTATCTTCGGGTGGGAAATAATGAGGTATTTGAACTGTTTCAGTCAGCTTATAGCGGAGCCTTTGTTGACTGTGAAAAGTCAGGTCAGAAACATGAATATGACATAAAAGAGCTTGATCTCTTAGGAAGAGGAAAAGTTGTCTTTGAACAAAAGAATGAAAAAAATAAGAATAAAGAAACCCAGTTGCAGGCTTTGGTTAAATATATAGCTTCTTATTGTAAGAAGGAAGAAATTGTAGAAATACCAGGAATCTGTCTTCCAGAACTGCCTACCAATATCAGTAAGGATCAGGCTGATGAACTTACTTACATTAAAACTAACAGAAATGAACAAAATATAGATGATAAGGAAGCAGAAATAACCTCGGGTGGAACTAGAGTTAATGTGAATGGATCAGAGATCATGGCGGATATCGGAATCTATGATGATCCTGATAACCAGGAACAGGGACATTATATGCTTAATATCTCTAAAGGTCATACTCTTATCATAGGTTCTCCTCAGACAGGAAAGACCAATATCCTTCAGCAGATAGTAAAGGATCTTATGAGAAAAGGAAAGCCTGAGGAAGTAAACATCTATATTATGGATTTTAGTTCAGGAGTATTAAAAAATTACACTGATTCAAATCTGGTAGGTGGTGTTGTTACAGCAACGGATGATGATAAGTTTATGCATTTCATCCTGCTTATGCAAAACGAGATAATTAGAAGAAAAGAACTGCTTACTGACAGTGGACTTAGTTCTTTTGCTGCCTATAAAGAAGCAGGAAATAGTGACATTCCTCAGATAGTAGTGATGATCGACTATTTTCTTGGGGTTAAGGAATCATATCTTCAAAAAGAAGATATGCTCCTTCCTTTAATGAGAGAAGGAATATCATTAGGAATAAGTTTTATTTTAACAGATATTCAGGCTTCTAATATTGGTTTTAGATACATGTCATTATTTACTAATAAGATTGCATTATTCTGTAATAATGGTTCTGATTATCAGACAGTGTTTGGAATGTGTAAAAAGAAGCTTAAAGATATACCAGGAAGAAGTATTATTGAAATGGATAAGAAACATTTCTTTATGCAGAATTATCTTTCTTTTGAAGGTGAAAAAGAAATAGACAGGATCGCTAAAATGAAGGAAGAGATAGTTAAATGTAACGAAAGATCCGCGGGAAGTCATGCAGTAAGAATTCCGGAAGTTCCTGAGAGATTTACAGATGAAATGCTTCTTGATATGGAAAATTCAGGCCTAAAGAAGAAAAAATACAGTCCTGTATTTGGTATTGAATTTAATTCTGCAAGTCCTGAAAGACTGGATCTTTCAAGGGGTATTTTTGGGGTTATAGGTGGAGATGAAGCTATAAGAAATATGTGGATATCTAACCTTATATTACAGTTGATAAGGGATGAAGATAGTGAGTTTAAAGCTGTCATATTTGATGATTATAAGAAGAATTATAAGAAAAATCTTGAGATAATGGCAGCAGAGAGTCGTACTGACTCTTATAATAATCAGACGGGAATCCTAGGTGACAAAGTTGAGATAAAACAAGAGCCAGAAGAAATTGCCGTCTGCATTGATGAACTTTATGAAGATGCTTTAAAGACTAAAGATTTATTAAAAGAAAATCCAGATAGTCTTGAACAAATTTCTTTAAAACTCCTTATTATCAACAATAAGGAAGCTATGGATATGATCAATAAGGATAGAAAGCTGCTTGAAAAGTATAAGGAACTTATCGGAAAATATCATAGCTTAAAGATCATGATAATAATAAGCTGCATCGATGATGTAAAGCAGGGATATACCAATGTTGATGTTCAAAAATCTGTAATTGAATCACAGAATATAATGTTCCTTGATTCTATAAATCAGATAAGAATCATAGAAATACAGCCATCAACTAGAAGAGAGTTTCCTAAGCCTTTAACAAAGACAGAAGGACTTTTATTTAAAGATGGAGAATTTAAAAAGTATAAACTTCTGGTTTGATCAGAATAAGTTATTAAAGAAATGGAGAAAAAATATGGGAAAGTGGTTTATGTATCAGCCTGATTATTATAAAGAAGAGGGACTAAAGGCCTTTTCAGTAAATGATGATGGGGAGATGTATTATTACTATTTAAATTCATATAAATTTAGAGGCGCAACAAGATTAACCGACGTTTTAAATATTACGCTTCCACCAGGGGCAGAGTATAGACTGGGGATTTTTGGACTGATAATAGCTAATAAGAAAAAGAAAAAAAGGAAAAATGATATAAAGGCATATTATTCGTATATAGGACATCAGAATATTTTAGGGGAAATAATTAAGAAAAAGGAAGAAGATAAAGCCGGAAGTAAAATAACCAGAATTACATCAGTAAAAAGAGATGGCAGACAAGTGAAAATACATTGCAGAAGATTAGATGAAAATGGAAAAGAAATAGCTGATCTGATTACCGTTTATGATAATCTGATTTATTATAATGATTTTCTCAAGGCAGTAGATGAATTATGCCAAAAAACAAAAGATATTTGTGCTGTATGTGGTTCTATAATGAGAAATGGTATTTGTTATAAGTGTGGAAGTACTCAGGTTAAAAAGGAAATCAGTAAAAAAATGATAATCCTGATAGCTCTACTAGTGGGGCTTTTTGCATTTCTTTGTGGATCAGTGATCACTTATCTGCATGCGCGTGAGAATGAGGATAGTACATTACTTTTGTTGAGTATTTTTGGCTTTATGTTATCCTTGACCGCAATAGGTTACTGTAAACAGGGTATAGAAAAGCAATTGAAGTAAGTTTACAGTATCAGGAAATAACGTTTATATTGAATTTATGCATTAGCGAGCTGAATGATAAAACTCTATAGAAAAATATTAAAGAGGCGATATTTTTCTATAGAAAAATATCGATATAATAATAAAAATCTATAGAAAAATATTTACAAGCTCTCCTTGATTTTATATTATAGGATTAAGGAGGGTTATTTTTATGCTCGAAAGAAAGATATTAAATAGTTTAAAAGAGTGGAAGCAGAAAGAAAAACATAAGAGTTTAATAATAACGGGACAACGTCAGATAGGAAAGACGTATGTTATTGATAAAATGTTTTCAAATGAATATTCCACATATGTGAAGATAAATTTCCTCGAAGAACCATCGATGAAGGATGTTTTTTCAGGAGATTTGGATGTAGAAACATTGAAACTTAATATTTCATTAACAAAACCTGGAGCAAAATTTGTTGAAGGTGATACATTAATACTTTTGGATGAGATTCAGGAATGCCCTAATGCGATTGCATCGTTAAAGTTTTGGACAGAGGATGGCCGTTATGATGTAATAGGAATGGGCTCATCCTTGGGTATGAACTACAATAGTGACATTTCATATCCGGTTGGAAAAGTAGAATACTTAAATATGTATTCATTAGATTTTGAGGAATATTTGTGGGCTGAAGGTGTTGATAAGGATGCGGTCTCGAAGTTACAGGACTATTTTGATAATATTGAAAAACTTCCTGCTGCATTGTCTGATACAATGTTTAAGTATTTGCGTAAATATATGGTTTTGGGTGGAATGCCAGAAGTGGTGAATACTTATATAGAGACAAAAGATATTCATGAGGCAGATAATATTCAGAGAAGATTAATTAGAGATTATAAATCTGACATAGCGCGTTTTGCTGATCCTAATATGCGAATAAAGGCACAGGAGTGTTATGAATCTCTGCCATTTCAGCTAACGAAAGAAAATCATAAATTTCAGTATTCGCATGTTGAGCCAAAAGCTACGGCATCAAAGTTTGGATCAAGTATCGCTTGGTTAAATAATCAGTTGTTAAGCATTCAAGTAAATGGGTTAAAGAGATTTGATTATCCACTAGAGGCATTCGCTGATAAATTAAATTTCAGATTATATACTACAGATATTGGTATGTTTATCGGAATGTTTGATGAGAGCTTAAAAAAAGCATTGTTAGATGACAAGAATATCGAAGATAAAGCTGCTAATTTAATATTAGGTACTGCAAAGGGAGGATTATATGAAGCCCTGGCAGCAGATATGCTTTATAAGCGCGGCTACGAAAAATTATTCTTCTATAAGCATGAAAAGAATACAAGTGAAATAGAATTTGTAATACAAAAAGGTGATAGGATTATTCCTATTGAAATTAAAGCAGGCAGAAAACAAGCTAATTCTCTACGTAATATCATGGAACAAAATTCTAAACTAGAGATCGGATATAAAATGGCATCGGTTAATATAGGGAAGGCGGACAAGATTATCTCTATGCCTATGTTCATGTTGATGTTTATGTAGTGGTAGACGCTGTAACATTATATTAAAAAAATTAGAGAGTTAAAAAAATATAGTTGTTATTCAAGTAATCCAATAAGATAGCGAACGCACGCCAAAATATAATAAAAGACGCGAAATAATTCCTCCAAAGGGCATGTTTAGCCCGCTGGAGGAATTGATTGAGCGTCTTATTTATTTTGGCGTCCGGTAGCCGTCTATTTATTTTACCAGTTCCTTTAGTATCTCTATATACCTTCTTGTTAGATTCGATGGATGTATCGCATATGGCAGTATATATCCAATCTCCATATAATCATCCACTTTTAGTGGGCGGGCTACAATGTTAGGGCCATTTAATTCTTCGCTTATTACACCGGAACAGATGGTATATCCATTCATTCCGATAAGAAGATTAAAGAGGGTGGCGCGGTCCCGGACGACGAGTTCTTTATCTACATCCATGGTGCTTAAGATCTCTTCTGAAAAGTAGAAGGAATTGTGGCTGCCCTGCTCATATGAAAGCCTTGGATAAGGTTTTAGATCTTCTAATGTTATTACTTTTTTCTTTGCTAAAGCGGATTTTTTACCTATAAAAACATGAGGCCTGGCTTTAAAAAGGGGTGTAAATATGAGGCCATTATCTTTTAAAGTCTTATTGATCACAGTCTCATTGAATTTATTGATATATAAAATTCCAATCTCACTTTTTAAATGTGTGACGTCTTCGATTATCTCGTAGGTCATAGCTTCTCTCATGTGGAATTCATATTTTTCGCTGTCGCATTCTTTTAATAAGTTTACAAATGCTTCTACCACAAAAGAGTAATGCTGTGAGGAAACACAGAATCTCAGTTTTCCTTTATTTGTTCCATTATATCTTTCTTCTATCAGACTGGTCTGTTCTAAGACCTGTCTTGCATATCCCAAGAATTCCTCTCCTTCAGGAGTTATTTCTATTCCTTTTTTATTTCTTTTAAAGATGGTAATGCCATACTCTTTTTCTAATTCCTGTATAGACGCTGTTAGGCTGGGCTGGGCAATAAACAGATGCTTTGCGGCCTCGGTTATATTTCCTGTGTCTGCAACTTCGGTTACATATTTTAACTGTTTAAAAGTCATAATAATTTCTCCCTATAACGAATTATAGATGATAGCTATATATGATATTTTATCATAGATAAAATCTATCGTAAAATAGGTTTTTTTTATATTTTACGGAAAGTATGGCAGAAGATATACTTTCATCTATCCAACTAGTGATCCGGAATTACAAAAAAGATGGAAAAAAATATCAGTTAATAGAAGTAATTGCAAAAAAAGAAAGATAACGAATAGGGGTCAGTATTTATGAGAACAGCGGTTATTGGTTTTCCAAGAATTGGTAAAGACAGAGAATTAAAATTTGCGACAGAAAAATATTTTAAAAATGAATTAAGTGAAGAGGAATTAGTAAAGACAGCAAAAGAAATACGTTGTTATGGCTGGGAAAAACAAAAAGAAGCAGGTATAGATTTTATCTCATCTAATGATTTTTCTTATTATGACAATATGCTTGATACAGCAGTGCTTTTTAATATTATCCCTAAGAGATATAAGGATTTAGAACTTAGCGAAATGGGTACATATTATGCTATGGCAAGAGGCTATCAGGGGGAAAAGGGAAATGTTAAGGCATTTGCTATGAAAAAATGGTTCAATACCAACTACCATTATCTTGTACCCGAGATCGAAGATGATGCTGACATAAGGCTTGCAGGAAACAAGCCGATCCGGGAATTTATAGAGGCTAGAGATTACGGGGCTTTAACTAAAGTCAGCATCATCGGACCATTTACTTTCCTTAGTCTTGCAAGATTTGTGGGAGAAAAGACAGCAAAGGATTTTGCAAATGTTCTCTCGAAGGAATATGTAAAACTTATTTTGGAACTTGAAAAAGAGGGAGCCAAATGGATTCAGTTCGATGAGCCTTACCTTGTAAGAGATTTAAGTTCTGATGAGATAGATCTTTTTAAAGAAATCTATAATTACATTCTTTCTAATAAGGGCAATGTGAAAGTTCTCCTGCAGACATATTTTGGGGATGTAAGAGACATTTATAAAGAGCTTATCGGATTAAATTTTGATGGTATAGGTCTTGATTTCCTTGAAGGAAGAAAAACTCTTGATTTAATTAAGGAAAATGGATTTGCCGAGGATAAGCTTTTATTTGCTGGTCTTGTTAAGGGTAAGAATATCTGGCGAAATGATTATAAGAAGACAGTTGAAATAATTGATGAATTAAAAAAATACGTAGCAGAAGAAAATATAGTTTTAAATACATCCTGCTCACTGCTCCATGTGCCTTATACCTTAGATAGCGAGACAAAATTAGGAGATGAATATAAGAAACATTTTTCTTATGCTGAGGAAAAGCTGACAGAACTTAAAGAGCTATCTCTTATCATTAAGGGAGAAGAAAGAGAAGAGCTGCTTGAAAAGAATCAGGAACTGTTTAAGGGAAGGGTTAATAGTAAGAATCAGCAGGTAATAGACAGGGTTAATGCTATTAAAGAGGAAGATTATGTAAGACTTCCAGAGTTTAATGAGAGAGAAAAAATTCAGAAAGAACGTTTTAATCTTCCTCTTTTTCCTACAACAACTATCGGCTCTTTCCCACAGACTGCCGATGTAAGAAAGAACAGAAATGACTTTAGAAAGGGGCTTATCACTAAGGAAGAATATATAGCTTTTAATCAGAAAAAAATTAAAGAATGCATTGATCTTCAGGAAGAGATTGGTCTTGATGTGCTTGTTCATGGCGAGTTCGAAAGAAATGACATGGTGGAATATTTCGGGGAACATCTGGATGGATATGTATTTACAGAAAAGGCTTGGGTTCAGTCTTATGGAACAAGATGTGTTAAACCGCCTGTTATTTGGGGAGATGTTTCAAGAAAAGAGGCTATAACTGTTCAGTGGTCTAAATATGCTGCATCATGTACCAAAAAGGAAGTAAAGGGAATGCTTACAGGACCTGTTACTATCCTTAACTGGTCTTTCCCTAGAGAAGATATTTCTATTAAGGAAAGTATCCTGCAGCTGGCTCTTGCAATAAGAGATGAAGTGCTTGATCTTGAAGCAAATGGCATTAATATAATTCAGATTGATGAAGCGGCTTTAAGAGAAAAGCTCCCAATTAGAAGATCAGACTGGAATAAGGAATATCTGGATTTTGCTATACCTGCCTTTAGACTTGTTCATGCTAAAGTAAAGCCAGAAACACAGATCCATACACATATGTGTTACAGCGAATTTACTGATATCATTCCAGCGATTGATGCTATGGATGCGGATGTTATTACATTTGAAGCATCACGTTCAGACCTTCTTATTCTGGATTCTTTAAAAGAGAATCATTTTAAGACAGAAGTTGGACCTGGTGTTTATGATATCCACAGTCCAAGAGTTCCTTCAGTTGAAGAAATAGTAAATGCTCTTAGCAAAATGAGAGAAAAAATAGAAGATAAAAAATTATGGGTTAACCCTGACTGCGGCCTTAAAACAAGAGGAGATAAGGAAACAAAGGCGAGCCTTATTAATATGGTTCAGGCAGCAAAAATCCTTAGAGGAAAGGCGTGATCTAAGATAAAACGCAATCCTTAGAGAGAAGGCGTGAAATAATTAGTGTTCTATTTGGTCGGGAAACCTGCAAAAGATAATGAGGAATAAATATGAAATTAACTAATATATACGAAAAAAAAGAAAAGACTTTATCATTTGAGATTTTTCCGCCAAAGAAGGATGCTGAATTAGATAATATTGATGAAACCTTAGATGTTTTGTCGGAATTAAAACCAGACTTTATCAGCGTAACATTTGGAGCTGGGGGAAGTGCCAATAAAAACAGGACCATAGCCCTTGCCAATAAGATAAAGACGAAATATAAGATCGAACCAGTGGTACATCTTACCTGCCTTCATTATGACAAGGATGAGATAGACAGCTTTGCCAGGGAGATGAAGGCGGAGGGGATAGATAATATCCTTGCTTTAAGGGGCGACAGAAATCCCAAGGTAGTAGAGAAAAATGATTTTAAGCATTCTACAGATCTGATCGAATACCTCGATAAGGAATATGATTTTGGCCTGTTTGGGGCCTGCTATCCTGAGTGCCATCCAGAATCAGTTAATAAAGTTGACGAGATAAAGAATCTTAAAAAGAAGGTTGATGCCGGAGCTAAAGTCCTCTTGTCACAGCTTTTCTTTGATAATAATAATTTCTTTAATTTCTGTGAGGATTGCAGGATAGCGGATATTGATGTGCCGATAATCCCAGGGGTGATGCCGGTCATAAATGCTGCACAGATTAAAAGAATGGTAAGCCTATGCCATGCTGCATTTCCGGAGAGATTTAAGAAGATTATAGATAGGTATGAGAATAATAAGGAGGCACTTTTTGACGCAGGAATGTCCTATGCCTTAAGTCAGATAATCGATCTTTTGGTAAGTGATATTCCGGGAATCCACCTTTATACCATGAATAATCCCATGGTAGCAAGACGTATATGTGAAGGTATTAAAAATATAGTTTAGGTTAAGCCATTAACCCTTGATGAAATAAACCTTTTGCTGAATAATATAACTTAAGGATTGCACGAAACAAAGCAACCCCTTATGTTGTAAGATATTATTCTCCAGGAGGTTTTTTCTATGCAGGTAAGTTTTTATAAGAAAACGATGAAGATAGCGATTCCTGTGGCTTTGCAGGCGATGCTGCAATCATCTTTTTCAATGATCGACCAGATAATGGTGGGACAGCTGGGTGAAAAATCTATAGCTGCGGTGGAAGTTGGAAGTAAGCCAGGCTTTGTATTTACTTTTATAAGCGGTGCTGTTGCTTCTGTAACAGGGATCATGGTATCTCAATATATGGGGAAAAAAGATGAGGAAAAGATTGATACAAGTATGTCACTTAATATGTGTGTCATGATGGCCATTGCCTTGGTGACTGCGGCTCTTGGACTATTAATTCCAAGAGGACTTGCGGCAACATTTATAAATGATAATGCAGTTGTAAGTGAAGCCAGCAGTTATATCAGGATAATTGCATTAACGTATCCTTTGTCCGGAGCGGCATCTATACTTGCGGTTCATATAAGATGTAAGGATCATGCTAAATATCCGCTTTATATAAGTGGTATTGCGGTGGTGATAAATACATTATTAAACTGGGTTCTTATATTTGGACATCTTGGAATGCCTAAATTTGGTGTGACAGGAGCTGCGGTAGCAAGTCTTATGTCTCAGATGTTTAATCTTATTGCTATGGTATTAATTTATAAAAAAGTGGCGGGATTTAGATTCAGGATAAGTCTTAGCAGATTAGAATTCAGGCAGTATCTGGTTATGCTGATACCTATTGTTTTAAATGAATTGTTATGGACCATGGGACAGAATGTTAATACTTTTATTTATGGACATATGGGAACAGAAGAATTAGCAGGCATGTCTCTTACAGGACCGGTGCAGGGGCTTGTGATAGGTGCTTTATCCGGAATTGCCCAAGCAGCGGGAATCCTTATAGGTAAAAGGCTTGGAGAAAAGGATTACGAGAAAGCTTATTCTGAGTCTATAAGATTATGTATCTATGGATTTATTGGTTCAATTGTATTATCTTTAGTATGTATTGCCTTAAGTAGTGTGTATACAGGAATATTTCATGTAGATAATGAAGTAAAAAGGCTTGGAACGGGCGTTATGATAGCCTTTGCCTTCCTTGCTCCAGCCAAGGTTCAGAATATGATACTTGGAGGCGGCATAATAAGAAGTGGTGGCAGAACGAAGTATATTATGATAATAGATATATTAGGAACATGGCTTATAGGAGTTCCTTTGGGACTTCTTACAGGACTTAAGCTGAAACTTCCGATTGTCTGGGTATACTTTATTCTTTCGCAGGAGGAGGTAGTCAGGTTTATTATTTCAATTTACATGTTCCGGAGCCGAAAATGGATGAATACTATTGAATAAACGGAGCTTTTATGTGGGATGAAAAGAAAGTAAGGCTAAGTGATATTGCAGAAGAATTGGGAGTAAGCACGGCAACAGTTTCTAATGTGCTTCATGGAAAAACTCAGAAGATAAGTGATACCACTGTTAAAAAGGTTGAGAAGAAACTGGAAGAGAGAGGCTATATATCTAATATGGCAGCAACCCTTCTTGCAAGAAATGATTCAAGGATAATAGGGGTCATAGTAAATGATCATGAAAAATATGAAGGACATACATTGGAAGATCCATTTGTTTCTGCCTCTCTTAATTATCTTGCGGATGAGATTGCTGACCATAATTATTTCTTTATGTTAAAGAAGATAAGAGATATAAATGAGATCATCAGATTTTCATCTATGTGGAATCTTGACGGAATGATAGTGATAGGATTCTGCGAAGAAGATTTTCAGAATCTCAGAGATCATATAAGAATTCCATTTGTTGTATATGATGGATATATGTCAGGACAGGAAAGAATCAGTAACGTAAAGATTGACGATCTTGATGGTGGAAGACAGGTTGGAAGATATCTAAAAAAACAAGGCCATAAAAAGATACTTTGTGTTTCAGATAATTATATCTATATGGATCTGGACAGATATAATGGGCTGTGTGAGGGCTTTGGGAAAGAGGTTGACCGCCTTGTAATCCCGATGAAGATTGATGAAAGAGTTGATTTTTATGAAAAGAATCTGGATAAAATAATGGAGTACACTGCAGTATTTGCTGTATCTGATTATTATGCTCTTGATCTTATGGCTTTTCTTTCAAGGAAGGGGATTTATGTTCCTAAAGATATATCAGTAGTGGGATTTGATGGCAGCTTGTCTGCGTTAAGATCGATACCTAAATTAACTACAGTTGATCAGAATAATCCGATAAGAGCTAAAATGGCTATGGAGCTTCTTTTTAAAATGATACAGAATGCGGACTATTTTGAGGAAAAAGTAGTACCGGTGGAACTTTTAGAAGGAGACAGCGTAACGAAACTGAGTTAGTAGAAGAGAGGCACATCAGGTGCCTCTTTTTATTGTTTTGGAGAATGTGCTTAATGGGAATAATAATTTAAATTTTTATTTGTATAATAATTCTAAAAAAATAAAAATGGCATATTGACATTTGGGCATAATGATATTAATATGAGTTTATAAACGATTTAAACGTTTAAGTTTGTTCCTGAACGATGGAACAACTTATATTTTTTTTAACAACTACTTAAACGTTTAACTTAAACGAGATCGGGAGGAAAATATTATGAAGAAAAAGATTGTTGCATTAGCTTTAGCTGTTTCATGCATGGTGGGAGTTGTTGGTTGTTCATCAGAAAAGAAGAACGTAGACACAACATCAAATGGTGTTGCAAGTAGCGAAGCTACTGACAAGTATGTTGTTACTTACTATGACCAGGATAAGCAGGTTGTAGCAACAGAGGAAGTTGAAGCTGGACAGCCAGTACCAGATATCAAGCCTGAAAAAGACGGATATGAATTCATGGGATACTATATTAACCCTGAATGCGGAAGAGAAATGGATATTACTTCACCAGTAGTTGGAGATAAGGAAGTTTATTGTGGTTATACAAAAGCACAGAAGGATGAGAGAAAGTTCTACATCGTTGGTGCTGGTAAGAGTGAAATCCTTACAAAGTCTAACTGGGGTGAAACATTCGATGATACATTTGCTTTAACTAAAGATGAATCTTCAGAAAAGAATGTTTATAAGATTACAGTTGAGTTATCAGTTGGTGATGAGTTCCAGTTTGTAACAGATGTTAAATGGTCAGATCAGAGAGGTTTCGGATATATTAAGGACGGAAAACTTAATGGAGAGACATATTTAAAGAAGGCAGCTGGTCTTGGCGATTCACCTGCTGAAAAGTCAAATATCTTAGTTGAGAAGTCAGGAAAGTATGAATTTACATTAACAACATATCCTGCATCTGATGTATATGATACTGAAAATGAGTACTATACAGAAGAAACAAAGGAGAACTTTAATTCAAATCCATTTGATACTATTGAGTGGAAAATCGTTGAGTAATAAAAATTTAAGGGGAATCAGATGAACAGACATGCATTAATGCACATTCCGGAGTCAAGATATTGCTTTCCAGTTGGTGAGAAAGAGGCAGTTATCAGATTCCGTGCATCAAAAGAAGATAGTGGACTTGATTTTTCAATAATCTACGGCATGAAATATGATTTCCATTCTACACGTACATGTAAAAAGCTAGAGATCAAATATTCTGACAGCCTTTATAACTACTATGAGATAAGGTTGGAACTTGAAGACGTCAGGCTTGTTTATATTTTTAAGATCGAAGAGGATGGAAAGACTTATTACTTCAGTGAAGATGGAGTAACAGAGGATTATAATTTTGTTGAATCATTTTATAATTGTTTCCAGCTTCCATATATTAATGAAAATGATGTGATGCCTACAGTTGAATGGATGAGAAATGCCGTATTTTATCAGATATTCGTTGATAGATTCAACATGGGCGATGAAAGTAAGGATAAATCATATATCAATATGAACTGGGGAGATCTGCCAACACCAAAGAGTCATGCCGGTGGTGATCTCAGAGGAATTATTAATAAGCTGGATTATATTGATGATCTTGGAATTTCAGGAATTTATCTTACACCGATTTTTGAATCTACATCAAATCATAAATATGACATAAAAAATTATAAGAAGATTGATAAGGAATTTGGCTCAAATGATGATCTTAAAGAGCTGGTTAAAAAAGCTCATGACAAGGGAATAAGAGTTATTCTTGATGCTGTATTCAATCATTGCAGTTTCCTTATGGAACAGTTCCAGGATGTTATAAGAAATGGAAGAGAGTCAAAATATTTTGACTGGTTCTTGATCCAC
Organism: Lachnospiraceae bacterium UBA3772; assembly: GCA_002371025.1. Lineage (GTDB taxonomy): Bacteria > Bacillota > Clostridia > Lachnospirales > Lachnospiraceae > Eubacterium_Q. The sequence goes on from DFFQ01000213.1 coordinate 41,803, forward strand.
GGAGATAAGGTGGATCAGGAAAATTGCAATTATGAATGTTTTGCATCCTGCAATTACATGCCAAAATTAAATACAGCAAATAAAGAAGTTCAGGATTTCCTTATTGATGTTGCTACTTATTGGATTGATGAGGCAGACATCGATGGATGGAGACTGGATGTGGCAGATGAGGTATCTCATGAATTCTGGAGGAGATTCAGAAGAGAGGTAAAGGCTAAGAAGAGTGATGCAGTGATCATTGGTGAAAACTGGCATGATGCTTATCCTTCACTTATGGGAGATCAGCAGGACAGCATAATGAATTACGCATTTACAAAGACCTGCCTTGATTACTTCGCAAAAGATCGTTTCACTGCCAAAGAAACAGCTGAAAAACTTAATAATATTCTTATGCGTAATATGGAACAGGTAAATTACATGATGCTTAATTTGCTTGATTCTCATGACACTCATAGATTTTATTCAGAAACAAGTTGCAGCAAGGAAAAGCTGGAGGCGGCATTTGCGCTGGCTGTATTATTCCCTGGAGCAACCTGCATGTATTACGGAACAGAAATAGCAACTGAGGGTGGGTACGACCCAGATAGCAGAAGATGTTTTGACTGGAATGAAAAGAATTGGGATCCAAACCTCATGGAGTCTATCAAGAATCTTATTCATCTTAAGAGAACAGAAAAGATCTTGGGATACGGAAATGTATCTATCAGCAGTAAAAATGACGTTTTGATCGTAAAGAGATCCTATATGGAACAGTCCATTACTCTTTCAATTAATATGTCACAGCAATTTATTGATCTTGAATTAGATAATACAAAGCAGATCATTGCAGGAAATGTTAATGACGGAAAGCTTAGTCCTATGGGCTATTGCGTTTACAAAGATTAGTTATTGGAGGAATAGCTATGAAGAAAAAAATTTCTTTAATCCTGGTTGCAGGTATGGTAGCAGCTTCACTTGCAGGCTGCGGTTCAGATGGAAAAGATAATAAAGCAACTACAGAAAACACAGAAAAGAAGAGCTCAGCAGCAAGCAGTCTTTTCTCTGGAGAATTAGAAAAAAATGTAACTATTCAGGTACTTGAAAATGATACAGCAATTTCAAAAGGTTATTTTCAGGAACTTATTGATGCATTTAATGAAAAATATAAAGATTATGGAATCACAGCAGTGGATGCTAACATGAATCAGTATCTTGATCTTGCTAATGATGGCCCTTACGGCTACGGCCCTGATGTTTTATATCAGGCAAATGACGTTATCATGAGATACGCTGAAGGAAAGCACATTTTACCAATTCCTGTTGAATCATTAGATTGCTACAGTGTTGTATCTGACAAAGCCTGGGAAGCTTATAAGGTTACTGTAGATGGTCAGGAATATACATGTGGTGTTCCAGTAAATGTTCAGTCTCCTATGCTTTATTACAGAACAGACCTTCTTCCAGCAGACTGGAAGACAAATTGGGATAAGAACAACAATGATGTTCCAGATATGGTTGAAAACTGGAGCGATATGTATAGCTATTCAAAGGCTGTTCATGAAGCTGATGCCTCAAAGTACGGCTATATGAAATCAATCTATGATGTTTATTTCTCAAGTGGATTCTTATTCTCATATGGCGCATATGTATTTGGAAATAACAACACAGATGTTTCTGATATCGGTTTTGCATCAGGCGAAGCTGAAAAAGGTGCAAATGTATTATATCAGCTTGCAACTGCTATGAACGAAGACTGTATCGATGATACTATCACAACAAATGCTTATAGTAAGCTTGCAGATGGAACATATTTTGCAACTGTTTCAACTCCTGATACATATTCAACATTCTTAGGAGAGCTTGAATTAGAATATGAAAACCAGGGTAAGTCTAAAGAAGAGGCACAGAAGATGGCTGAAGAGAATCTTGTAATGACTGTTCTTCCTAAGCTTCCAGCTAATGGTGATCTTGAAGCACCAAGCGCTGAGACTATTGATAGTAAGATGATGGGTGGTATCAATGGTTATGCCATTAGTTCATATACTAAGTGTCCAAATGCGTGTCTTGCTTTCGTTGATTTTGCAACAAGCTTTGAAATGGAAAAGAAACGTAATGAAATGCTTGGTATTACACCAGCCAGATCTGATGCTGCTGTTGAAAGCGGTGGAATTACTGAAGAAGTATTTAAGAACTTAGAGAGTGGAAACATTGTTCTTATGCCTTCAGTTAAGGAAACTTCTCAGATTTGGACACCAGGCCAGACTTTCTTTACAGATTTAGCAAAAGATGCCTTCAGAAATGAAGATGAGAAAAAGTATAAAGATCAGGCATCTATGAAGAAGGGCCTTGAAGACGTTTCAAAACAGATATACGATGCTATTTTCACATTAGATTAGTTTAAGTCAGAGGTTTTATATGGGTGATAATAGAACATTAGTTAATAAAATCATAACAGGAAGCTGGAAGGCAAAACTTTCAGTCCTGTTAATGGGTGCAGGTCAGATGGCTTATGGCTGCATCGGTAAAGGTTTAATATTTATCATCACAGAAATACTGATGCTTAAATATTTCATATCAAATGGCTTTGCCAGTATGAAGGGATTCTTTACCTTAGGAACACAGAAGGCTGATGCCTGGGCTGGTACTAAAGGTGATAATTCTATAGTAATGCTTTTGATGGGAATCTTTGCCTGGTTTGCGCTGGCTGCATTTATTTATATTTATATCGTAAACCTTCGTGATGTCTGTGCTATTGATGAGCAGGCAAAAAAAGGAAAAAAGATTAAAAATTTAAAAGAAAACTTAAAAGAATTAGGGGATAAAAAGTTCTATGTGCTTGTTCTTTTTCTCCCGGTAGTAGGTGTATGTATTTTTAATATTTTACCTATTATCTTCATGATTCTTATAGCTTTCACTAATTATGGTGGAAGTATAGTTCCTCCTGAACTGGTTGACTGGGTAGGAATAGAAAACTTTAAGAAGATTCTTACCCTGTCACAGTTCGCTCCTACTTTTATGAAAATCTTAGGATGGAACTTAGTATGGGCTGTAGTTTCAACAGCACTTAACTATTTCGCAGGTCTTGGTCTTGCTCTTCTTATAAATAAGAAGTGTGTTAAGGGTAAAGCTTACTGGAGACTTTTCCCAGTACTTGCTTATGCAATACCTGGATTTATTACATTACTTGCATTTAAGTTTATGTTCTCTTATGGAGGACCAATAAATCAGATGATAAGAGCAGCTGGTGGAACAGCTATAGGTTTCCTTGATCTTGATGCAAAATGGTCAGCAAGGATCATAGGATTACTTGTTAACTGTTGGATAAGTGTTCCTTCAATCATGCTTCTTGCTACAGGTCATCTCTCAAATAGAGATATGTCTCTTTATGAGGCGGCAAAGATTGATGGAGCTTCAAAGGGACAGCAGTTTAGAAAGTTAACAATGCCATACATGATTTTTGCAACTACACCAGTGCTTTTAGGACAGTTTGTAGGAAATTTCAATAATTTTGGTATTTTCTACTTCCTTAGAGGAGGACTTTACCTGGATGGATACTTCCTTGCCAGTGATACAGACCTTCTTATCAACTGGCTCTATAACTTATCAATCGATAATAATTATTACTGCATAGGAGCTGCGATAAGCTTAGTAATATTTGCCATAACATCAGCAATTTCAGTTGGTGTATATGTTAAGTCACCATCATTTAGAGAGGAGGATACATTCCAGTGAGAAAAAAGAAAAACAGTAATGCTTTTTCAAAATTTGATACAGTTATTACATATGCGATTCTTATCGTTGTATCATTTTTATTCTTCTTCCCATGTTTATGGATAGTACTTGCCTCATTCTCAAAATCGGGATCTATCTACTCTTTTGACGGATTCTTCCCATCAGCATTCAGTCTGGTTTCATTTAAGAAATTATTTACTGATACTGCCATGTATAATTATCCTAAATGGTTCTTAAATACATTTTTTGTAGCAAGTGGAAGCTGTATCCTTGGTACTCTTCTTACAATACTTACTGCTTATACAATGTCCAGATATGAATTTAAGTTAAGAAAGTCAATGATGAAGACTACTATGATACTCGGAATGTTTCCATCATTCATGGGTATGACTGCGGTTTATATCCTTATGACACAGTTCGGACTTATTAACCGTCTGTGGGGACTTATCCTTATTTATGCAGCAGGTGCTCCTATGGGTTATCTTACCCAGAAGGGTTATTTTGATACAATACCTAAGGCTATTGATGAAGCTGCAAAGATTGATGGTGCAACTAATGCTCAGGTATTTTGGAAGATACATATGCCTCTTTCAAAACCTATCATTACTTACACAGCTCTTACAGCATTCACATGGCCATGGTCAGATTTTATTCTCCCTAAATTATTACTTAAGGAGAAGAACTTATATACAGTTGCAGTTGGACTTATGAGCCTTGATGAGACTGAGTTCGTTAGATTTGCAGCTGGTAGCGTATTCATTGCGGTTCCTATAGTTATCCTTTATTTCTGCCTTGTAAGAAATATGATAAATGGAATAGCTGAAGGTGCCGTTAAAGGATAAATACTTTTATACTTTTACCCCGTCCCCCCGAGTAAGTATAAATACCTTTTACCCCCCTTGGAGTATTTCGAAATACTCCCCCCTTTTTTGGAGTATTTCAATATACTCCACCCCCCTTTTTATTAATTTATTTTCTTGTGGGCATAATAGTGAAGTGTCTGCAAGAAACCGGCCTAGCCGGACAACATTTTCCAAGAGCCGCCCGGTAATATGCTGGGCGGCTTTTTAAAATTATGGTACAATAAAATAGAATGCGCGGACTAATCCAGAGATGGTATTTCAAATATTTTATTTAGAGAAAAGCTGTGATTGTTCCTGTAGTCGGTGTTTTAAATGATGATGACAGAATAATGGAGGTTTTAAATGTTTATAACAGAAGATATTATCTATGTTGGTGTTAATGATCATGATGTAGATCTTTTTGAAGGACTTTATGATGTGCCAGAGGGAATGGCATATAATTCCTATATTATTAAAGATGAGAAGATTGCAGTAATGGATACTGTTGACCAGCATTTTGGAGAAGAATGGCTTTCAAATATAAAGAAAGCATTAGATGGAAAAACTCCTGATTATCTTATAGTTCAGCATATGGAGCCGGATCATTCAGCTAATATTGATGTATTTGCAAAAGAATATCCAGAGGCTCTTATAGTTGGAAATATGATGTCTTTTACAATGATGAAGAAGTTCTTTGGAACTGATTATGCTGATAGAAGGGTCGTTGTAAAGGATGGAGACAGTCTTTCACTTGGAAATCATGATTTAAAATTTGTATTTGCGCCTATGGTACACTGGCCAGAGGTTATGATGACTTATGATGTGAAAGACAAAGCATTTTTCTCAGCAGATGGTTTTGGTAAATTCGGAGCGTTAGATGTTGAAGCAGATTGGGCCTGCGAAGCAAGACGTTATTATTTTGGTATTGTAGGTAAGTTTGGAGCGCAGGTACAGGCACTTCTTAAAAAGGCTGCAAGCTTAGATATCCAGGTGATTTGCCCTCTTCATGGACCGGTTCTTACTGAAAATCTTTCATATTATCTTGACCTTTACAATACCTGGTCATCTTATGAAGTAGAAAGTGAAGGAGTATTTATTGCCTATACTTCCGTTTATGGAAATACAAAGAAGGCCGCCCTTCTTCTTAAGGAAAAGCTTGAAGAAAAGGGATGTCCAAAGGTAGCTATTGCAGATCTTGCCAGAGAAGATATGGCAGAATCAGTTGAAGATGCATTTAGATATGGAAAAATAGTTCTTGCTACAACTACCTATAATGGAGATATCTTCCCTACTATGAGGGAATTTATTAATGATCTTACTGAGAGAGGATACCAGAAGAGAAAAATTGGTATCATTGAAAATGGTACCTGGGCTCCGATGGCGGCTAAGTGTATCAAGGCAAGGTTTGAGAACAGTAAGGAGATAGTATTTGCAGATACAACAGTAACTGTTAATGCAGCTTTAGATGATAAAGCTATTGAGGCGATAAACAGCCTGGCTGATGAAATGGCTTAATTACTTCCTTGACTTTTCTTTAAAAATATAATTAAATGAACACTGTGATTAATGAAAACCTATTAATTAAGTGGGATTAATATTTTATATAAGAGATTTATTAGGAGGATATATAAAATGTCAGATGAAACAAAAGAAAAGATACTTGATAATGCAGTAGATGCATTTGACTCAGATGAAGAAAAATCAGCTGAAGAGTTATATAAAGAAGGCGCTGTAAAGAAGATAATCACAAAGAAGGAAATAGTTGCTGATATAATTTCAAAATATCCTGGAGCTGCTATCGTGCTTGTTCAGGACGGAATGTTCTGCATTACCTGTGGAGCAGCGCAGAGTGAGTCATTAGAAGAAGCTTGCTATGTACATGGTCTTGATCCGGATGCAGTTGAGCTGGATGTTAATGATTATCTTACAAGAACCCTTGAGGATGCTTTAAAAGAAGAAGCAGCCAAGGAAGATGCGGAATAAAGTAAATAACTGATATCATTTAAGAAAGAGTCCTTACTGGCATAAGTCGGTAAGGACTCTTTCTGCGTAGGCAACGAGTAAGTTCACAGAGTTTTCACTAAAATTATTAGCACTCGCTATTGACGAGTGCTAATAAGAGTGATATAACATAATTACAAAATAAATGACAGAACAATACAAAACAATGAAGTGAATAATCAGTCGAATTAATAAGCGATTATGACAATGTAACATTTATCAGTATGGTAGAAAGGATGATGAGATATGTATTTAACAACAAGAAGGCCAAATATAATGAAAAGTGATGTAAGAGAAAGACAGGAGGATTATCTCTTAGATATTGATCTTCCTGGGTGCAACAAAGAGGATGTAAAGATATATCTGGAGGATGGTTATCTGGTAGTTACAGCAGAGATTAATAAAAAGACAGAGGAAGATAAAGGCAAACTGGTAAGATCTGAAAGATATAGCGGCAAATATCAGAGAAGCTGGTATGTAGGAGATAAGATTTTTACTGAAGATATTTCAGCATCATATAAAAATGGTGTTCTTACAATTGTAGTACCAAAACAGTCAAAGAGGACACCTGAGAAAGCAACAATTTCCATTAATTAAATAATAAATCGCAAAATGCGATGTAGATATAATTAGAAAAGGAGTGATCTTTATGTATAGCCCAAGTATTTTTAATGATAATTTTGTAGATGATCTATTTGAAGAAGTGTTAGGCTTCCCATTTGATTTTGGAAAGAAGGGTGATATTCCAGCAGGAAGAATGATCACAGATGTCCACGAATTCGATGATAAATATGTACTGGAGATGGAACTTCCCGGATATGATAAAAGTGATGTTAAGATTGAACTAGAAGATGGATATTTAAAGATTGAAGCTGAGCATAAGGAAGATACAGAAAATAAAGATGCAGCTGGAAAGATCATCCGTAAAGAAAGATTCACCGGAAAATGTGAAAGAAAGTTCTATATCGGTAAAGAAGTAAAGGGTGATGATATAAGTGCTGAGTTTAAAGATGGAATCTTAAAGATAGGTGTTCCAAAGGTAGCGGAACAGCCAAAGGTAGAAAAGAAGAATTATATTGAAATAGATGGATAATAATTTACCTCCCCCTTAAGGAGCTGTAGGATTTTTCTTACAGCTCCTTTTTTATTTCAAAAATATTTTTTTAATGCAACCTTTCATGGCATATATTACTCTAATATAATGTAACGATAAAAAAAGGAAAGAAAAAATATGAATAAAGAAGAATTTGCTCAAATAGTAATGGACTCAAAAGACAGTTTGTTCAGAGTCAGTTTTTCAATCCTAGGAAATGAGACTGATTGTGAGGATGCTGTTGGGGAAGCGATTACTCTAGCATTTACCAAATTAAATACATTAAAGCAGGAACAATATGCGAAGACCTGGTTGATTAAAATCCTTATTAGAGAATGCTACAAAGTACTGAGGCATAAGAAAAGAGCAGTTCTTTCAGATGGAGAAATGGATGAGCTTTTTGAATTTGAAAATTATGAAGAAAAGGCAGAGTTTTATGAACTATATGCTGCTCTTGATAAGCTTTCAAAAGAAGAGCGTACAGTTGTAACTCTCTTTTATTTTGAAGACTATTCAATTAAAGAGATAGCAGGAATTACAAGATCCACCACAGGAACTGTTAAAAGCAGGCTTTCACGAGCCAGAAAACATTTGAAGAACTTACTATAAGGGCATTCATATAAAAAGAAAGGATGAATAAATATGGAAAGAAAATATCCACCAACCCCTAAAAAATTCGAAGACCATATTAATAGAATGGTAAATAATGAACTCGTAAAAAATGATAATAAAAACAGGTTTAATTTATTAAGACCTGCAGTAGCTATGGCGGCAATGCTGGCATTAATAGTTGCGACACCGGTACTCGCAAAGAATATTTCTTATATTAAAGAGTACTTAAATGACAGAGGAGATGATGTTTCAACTGAAGGAATTGTTTATTATGATGAGGATAGTAAGAAGAATACAGTTATAGAACATGTAACAGATTATAGTGACATTTATAATTCTCTTTCTGAAATGGAAAAGAAAAATCTTAACGAATATAGAAAGTATTATGATAATTCAGGCTATCCGGATTATATTGATTATACTTCAAAACAGGTGGATGATATTATCTGTTCTAAATGGGCTAAGGAGCCAGTGCTTATTTTTGATGAGGTATATATGGATGGAACAACATTGTACTATTCAGCACATTTATCAAAAGAATATGAGAATATTTCTTTACACAATACAGATCATGCATTTGTAAATGGACTTGATTGCTGTAACTATGCATTTGCCAAGGCTGGCGAAGAAGGTCATTGTGTAGGTACTATAGATCTTAGTTTAAATATGTTAGATGATGAGCATCATAAGGATGGAGAGGAAATTAAAAATTATATTAATGCCGAGGGAGAACTGGCTATCTTAATGGAGTTTTATAAAGGGGATGGCGATGAGCGTTTATTAGTTTCATTTTATGATGGAGACTGGAATAATTCTCTTAAAACAGTTGAGTTCGCTCAGATTGACAAGTCATTAGAGGATTATGGAAATGTTCATATTGATAAAGTGATCAGTGCTCCATCCAAAACTACTATAAAATTCACATATACAATTGATGCAGAAAAACTTGAGGCTATATGTGATAAGTATGATTTTTATGATATAGATGAAATTTTTGAAAAATACAGGCTTAGTGGTGATAATGGAGATTCTAACAGCACATATTATAGTTGGGGGCTTAAGAATATAGAAAAAACAGATGGAAAGTATAAGATAGAATGTAAGCTTGAACTAAAGACTGAAGCTGGAATGAAGGATCTGAAGGAGAATAAGTCATTAGTAATTACTCCATATTCTGTAAAACACACACGATCAGGAGAAGTTATAGAAGGAACAGAAAAACTGGTGGAAGAATTATCTTTTTCTATAGAACTGCAATAAAAAGAGGATTTATATTATGAATAAAAATATTAAAAAAATCGCAGCCGTATTGACTGCAGGTTTAATCTTAACAGGATGTAATAAAAATACAGCGATAAATGCTAATAAGTCAGAAGCTGAAAGCCCGATAGATACTAAAGAAATCATACAGGCTGCTGAATGGAATAATGAAGTAATAGATAAGACAATAGGTGAAAATGAAGAAAAGATCATAATAAAGGCAAAAGTAAATATTTTAAGTGATGACATATATGAAGGAAGTATCAAAAAAGAATTTCCGACAGTTGAAATGATCGAAAAAGAATTATGCGATGGAAAGCTGACAGGGTATCCGGATGACGTGATTGATAAGATCACACTTTGCTATATGGAAAATGAAGAAAACAATGTTATTCCTGTATGGGCATTTAGCATCTACTGGGGAGATATGGATAATGTTGTTTATGTTTATGATGCTGTTAATGGAAATCTGATAATTAATTAAAGTGAACAACATAACTTACAGAAAAACCACGTAAATACGTGGTTTTTCTTATATTTATAAAATTGACAGTATAATTATGCTGGTGTTATACTTATTAGGTTATTATCGGGAGTAGTATACCGTTTTAACAGTTTTAGTTGATCATTAATGAAAGGACATACATATACATGTACGACAAAGTATCAAAACAGCTTAGCTTTGTTGAAAACGAAGACAAAGTTCTTAAGTTCTGGAACGAAAATGACGTATTCGAGAAAAGTATTGATGAGAAGAAAGATCTTCCTACATTTACTTTCTACGATGGACCTCCAACAGCAAACGGAAAGCCACATATAGGCCACGTTCTTACTCGTGTTATCAAGGATATGATTCCTAGATATCAGACAATGAAGGGCCACAAGATCATCCGTAAGGGTGGTTGGGACACTCATGGTCTCCCTGTTGAGCTTGAAGTTGAAAAGCTTATTGGAATTGAAGGCAAGGAGCAGATAGAGGAATACGGTATTGAACCTTTCATTAAGAAATGTAAGGAATCAGTATGGAAATATAAGGGAATGTGGCAGGAGTTCTCAGATAAGGTTGGTTTCTGGGCTGACATGGATGATCAGGATTATGAGACAAGACCTTATGTAAGAAAACCATATGTTACATACCGTAATGATTATATCGAGTCAGAGTGGTGGGCTCTTAAGACTATCTGGGATAAAGGACTTCTTTATAAGGGATTTAAAGTAGTTCCATATTGCCCAAGATGTGGTACACCTCTTTCATCTCACGAAGTAGCTCAGGGATATAAGACAATTAAGGATAGAACAGCTATCGTTCGTTTCAAGGTTAAAAATGAAGATGCATATTTCCTTGCATGGACAACAACACCTTGGACACTTCCTTCAAATATCGGTCTTTGCGTAAATCCAGATGAGGCTTATGTAAAAGTTAAGGCTTGTGACGGATATACATATTATATGGCTGAAGCTCTTCTTGATAAGGTTATCGGTTCTCTTCTTGAAGAGAAGGATAAAGAAGGAAATGCTAAGTTTGAAGCATTTTCAAATGGAAAAGCTTATGAAGTACTTGAGACTTACAAGGGTAAGGATCTTGAATATAAGGAATATGAGCCTCTTTATCAGTGCGCAGCTGATGCAGCTGAAAAGCAGCATAAGAAGGCATTTTTCGTATATTGCGATAGCTATGTAACTATGACAGATGGTACAGGTATCGTACATATCGCTCCAGCATTCGGTGAAGACGATGCAAGAGTTGGTAGAAAGTATGACGCTCCATTCGTACAGATGGTTGGCGCTGATGGTAAGATGAAGGAAGAAGCTGGAAAATTCGCAGGTATGAGATGCAAGCCTACAGAGCATGAGATTGCTGAGGGCGCCATCGCTTGTGATCCAGAAGTTCTTAAGGATCTTGCTGAAAGAGAACAGCTTTTTGCAGCTCCTAAGGTTGAGCATGATTATCCACACTGCTGGAGATGTGATACTCCACTTATCTACTATGCTAGAGAATCATGGTTTATAAAGATGACTGCTGTTTCAGATGAAATGGTAGCAAATAATAATACAGTTAACTGGACTCCTGAAGGAATCGGTAAGGGACGTTTTGGCGAATGGCTTAAGAACGTTCAGGACTGGGGTATCTCAAGAGACAGATACTGGGGAACTCCACTTAATATCTGGGAATGTCCTGATTGCGGAGAGAAGATCTCAATCGGTTCTATCCAGGAATTAAAGGAGAAGTCTTCAAATGTATCTGACTGGGAGAATCCAGATCAGCCAAATGGTATCGAACTCCACAGACCTTATGTTGATAAGGTTGAGATCCCATGTCCACATTGTGGTAAGGTAATGCATAGAGTTCCAGAAGTTATCGACTGCTGGTTTGACTCAGGTGCTATGCCATTTGCACAGTGGCATTATCCATTTGAAAATAAGGAACATTTTGAAGAGAATTTTCCTGCAGATTTCATTTCTGAGGCTGTTGACCAGACTCGTGGATGGTTCTACTCACTTATGGCAGAGTCAACACTTCTCTTCCACAAGGCTCCTTATAAGAACGTTGTAGTTCTTGGACATGTTCAGGATGAGAACGGCCAGAAGATGAGTAAATCAAAGGGTAACGCAGTAGACCCTATGGAAGCTCTTAATAAGTATGGCGCAGATGCCATCAGATGGTACTTCTATACAAATTCAGCGCCATGGCTTCCTAACAGATTCCATGAGAAGGCTGTACTTGAAGGAAAGAACAAATTTATGGATACTCTCTGGAATACATATTCATTCTATGTACTCTATGCAGAGATCGATCAGTTCAATCCTCTTAATTATGACTTTGATTATGATAGTCTTGCAGTTATGGATAAATGGCTCCTTAGTAAGCTTAATTCATGCGTTAAGGCTGTAGATGATAACCTGGCAAACTACAGAATTCCTGAGGCTGGTAAGGCTCTTGCAGAATTCGTAGAAGAGATGAGTAACTGGTATGTAAGACGCTGCCGTGACAGATTCTGGGCTAAGGGTATGGAGCAGGATAAGATCAATGCTTACATGACTCTTTACACAGCACTTGTAACAATAAGTGAGACAGCAGCTCCTATGATCCCATTTATGACAGAGAGCATTTACCAGAACCTTGTAAGAAATATCGATAAGGACGCTCCGATCAGTATCCATCTTTGCGACTTCCCTTCAGTTGAGGAAGCTTTCATTGATAAGGAACTTGAGGAAAGCATGGAAGAGGTTCTTGATATCGTTGCATACGGCCGTGCTGCAAGAAATACTTCTCAGCAGAAGAACCGTCAGCCACTTGCAAATATGTATGTTAAGGCTGCAAAGGAACTTGACGCACTTTACATCGATATCATTAAGGATGAGCTTAACGTTAAGAATGTAGAATTTAAGGATGATCTTTCAGAGTTTGCATCATACTCATTTAAGCCACAGCTTCGTACTGTAGGTCCAAAGTATGGTAAATTACTTGGAGGAATCAGAACATATCTTGCTGAGATCGACAGCGCTAAGGCTATGAATGATTTAAAGACTTCTGGCGCAATTAAGTTTGACGTTGATGGCAGCAAAGTAGAGCTTAAGGAAGAGGATCTTCTTATCGAGACTGCTGAATCAGGCGAGTTCGTAACTGAAGGAGATAACAAGGTAACAGTTGTTCTTGACATCAGACTTACAGATGAACTTATTGAAGAAGGTTTCGTAAGAGAGATCATTTCTAAGGTTCAGACAATGCGTAAAGAAGCTGGATTCGAAGTAACAGACAGGATCACTCTTTATGTAGATGGAAATGATAAGATCAAGGACGTTGTGATGAACAATGCTGAAAAACTTAAGAGTATTGTACTTGCAACAGACATAGTAACTGGCAGCACTGCTGGATATTCTGGTGAGAAAGATATCAACGGCGAAAAAGTTACACTTGGCGTAGAAAAAAATTAAATACTTTTTTGTTGAAGGTATAATTTAAAGGACAGGCACTAGGACATCATTCGTTTTAGTGCCTGTAAATGTATTAAACAGGAGGAAGTTTAACATGGGAAATGTTGCAGGGTTCAGTAAAGAAGAATTTAAAAAAGAGGTCATCAAGAACTTAAAGACTTTGTATAGAAAGGATCTTGATGAAGCTACTCCACAGATGATATTTCAGGCTGTTAGTTATTCAATAAAGGATGATATCATCGATAGATGGATCGCCACACACAAAGCTTATAAGAACAAAAATGTAAAAAAAGTTTACTATCTTTCAATGGAATTCTTAATGGGAAGAGCCTTAGGTAATAATCTTTTAAATCTTGGTTATTACCCTGAGGTTAAAGAAGCTCTTGAAGAGATGGGACTTGATATTAATTTTATAGAAGACCAGGAAAGAGATCCAGCCCTTGGAAATGGTGGACTTGGAAGACTTGCCGCATGTTTCCTTGAATCTCTTTCGACTCTTGGATATCCGGCTTATGGCTGTGGAATAAGATATAAATATGGCATGTTCCGCCAGGCTATAAAGGATGGTTATCAGATTGAGGAGCCGGATGACTGGCTTAAGAATGGTTATCCATTTGAAATTAAGAGGGCTGAATATGCTGTTGAAGTAAAATTTGGCGGCTATGTAAGAGTAGAAAATCAGGATGGCCGTCACGTATTTATTCAGGAAGACTATCAGTCAGTACGTGCTGTACCATATGATCTTCCAGTTATCGGTTACGGTAATAATATAGTAAATACTCTTAGAATCTGGGATGCAGAAGCAATTCAGGAATTCAACCTTAATTCATTTGATAGAGGTGATTATAAGAAGGCTGTAGAGCAGGAAAATCTTGCTAAAAATATCGTTGAGGTTCTTTATCCAAATGATAATCATTATTCTGGTAAAGAACTTAGACTTAAACAGCAGTATTTCTTTATTTCAGCATCAATCCAGACAGCTATTAAGAAATTTAAGGAAAATAATGCAGATATCCATGACCTTCCAAGTAAGGTTGTATTCCAGTTAAATGATACTCATCCAACTGTTGCAGTTGCGGAACTTATGCGTATCTTAATGGATCAGGAAAATCTTAACTGGGACGAAGCATGGAAGATAACAACTAAGTGCTGTGCTTATACTAATCATACGATTATGGCTGAAGCCCTTGAAAAATGGCCTATCGAGCTTTTTTCAAGACTTCTTCCTCGTGTATATCAGATCGTTGAAGAGATCAATAAAAGATTTGTCGAAAGGATCCAGCAGCTTTATCCAGGGAATCAGGATAAGATCAAAAGTATGGCGATCCTTTATGATGGACAGGTTAAGATGGCTCATCTTGCCATTGCAGGAAGCTTTTCTGTTAATGGTGTTGCCAAGCTTCATACAGAAATCTTAAAGAAGAGAGAACTTCATGATTTCTATGAAATGAGACCTGAACAGTTTAATAATAAGACTAATGGTGTTACTCAGAGAAGATTCCTTGCTCACGGAAATCCACTTCTTAGCCAGTGGCTTAATGAAAAGATCGGTGATCAGTGGATCACAGATTTTGAAAGAATAGGAAAACTTAAGTCATTTGTTGATGAAGAAAAGTATCAGCTGGAATTTATGAATATCAAATATCAGAATAAGGTAAGACTTGCTAAGTATATTAAAGAGCATAATGGCATTGAAGTTGATCCAAATTCCATTTTTGATATTCAGGTTAAGAGACTTCATGAATATAAGAGACAGCTCCTTAACATACTTCATGTAATGTTCCTTTATAATGAATTAAAGGAAAATCCATCTTTTGATATCTATCCTAGAACTTTCATCTTTGGTGCAAAGGCTGCAGCGGGATATAGAAGAGCAAAGCTCACTATTAAACTTATCAACTCTGTTGCTGATGTTATCAATAATGACAAGTCCATCAATGGAAAGATCAAAGTTGTATTTATAGAAGATTACAGAGTATCAAATGCAGAAATACTTTTTGCTGCAGCGGACGTATCTGAGCAGATTTCAACAGCTTCCCGTGAAGCATCCGGAACTGGTAATATGAAATTTATGATGAATGGTGCAGTTACTCTTGGTACTATGGATGGTGCAAACGTTGAGATAGTGGAAGAAGTAGGAGCTGAAAATGCATTTATCTTTGGCCTTTCTGCAGATGAAGTAATGCGTTATGAGCGTGAAGGAGGATACAATCCTTGGGATATCTTCAATTCAAACCAGAATGTAAGACGAGTGCTTACTCAGCTTATAAATGGTACATATTCAGAGGATACAGAGCTTTTCAGAGAATTATATGATTCTCTTACAAAAGAAGATATATACTTCATTTTAAAGGATTTTGATTCCTATGCAGAAGCTCAGAAGAGGATAGATGAGGCCTATCGCGACGAGAAGAGATGGGCTCATATGGCTATGATGAATACAGCATGCTCAGGAAAGTTCTCATCTGACAGAACTATTGAAGAATATGTAAAAGATATCTGGCACCTTGATAAAGTGAAGGTATCTCTTGATGAAAAAACAGGAGATACAAAAAAGAAGAGCACTAAGGTAACAAAATGATCATTGGAGAATAAAGATGATATTTGACAAATTAGCAGACATTACACAGAAATGCCTTGGAATTGAAAAGCAGGAAGTTACAAGAGATGCATCACTTAAAGATGATTTTGGAGCTGATTCTGTAGACATTTATCAGCTTATCTTTCTTCTTGAGGATGAGTATAATGTAACTATTCCTGAAGAAAAGGCTTCAACAGTAAAGACGGTTGATGATCTAATTAAAATGTTAAAAGAACTGGGAGTAGAAGACTGATGTATTCTTTTGATACAAGAGTTAGATTCAGCGAGATCCAAGAAGATAAAAAAATGTCTCTTGTGGCTATGATAAACTGCTTTCAGGACTGTTGTACATATGAAGCAGAAGATGGGGGTGTCGGACTTGATTGGTTCGACACCCATCATTGTACCTGGATGCTTGTAAACTGGCAGATAAAGATAAAGAAATATCCGGTTTTCTGTCAGAATATAAAGGTAACAACCTGGGCTTGCGGTTTCAGAGCATTCATAGGTAAGAGAAATTTTACCATTGAAGATAGGGAAACAGGAGAACTTCTGGTTTATGCATATTCAGAATGGGCATATGTAAATACAGAGAAAAACAGACCTGAAAGAAATGTTCCAGAGAAAGAATTAAATGTCTATGGAATGAAGGACCCTCTTGATATGGATTTTGAGACTGGAAAGATTGAATTACCACTAGATCCCTGGACTAAGCTTTATCCTATCACTGTTACAAGAACAGATATTGATACAAACCATCATGTTAATAATGGAAAATATATAGAACTTGCTATGTCCGTTCTTCCTGATGATGTTAAGATAAGAGGTTTCAGAGCGGAATATAAAAAGCAATCTGTATTAGGAGATATCCTCTATCCTAAGATTTATAGCTATAGTGATAGAAATATAGTTGTTTTATCTGATGAAGAGGATAGTCCAAAACTTATAGCTGAATTTTCATTGTGATATAAAGACGAAGGAGCATATGACGCGAGTCATATGCTCCTTCTTTATTTGGAGAAAACGTGTTAAAAATAATCCTGTTTAACCGAGAACTACAACCTTACTTAACCAAGGACAACAACAACCTTGTGGTTCTTGCCATCGTTAAATACTGGAAGGATATTTCCTTCAATAGCATTTCCATCAACTTCAACAGACTTAACACCCTTGCATACATGATCAGGATTCTGAATCTCGATATCGAAGATGTCACCACGGAACTTTCTTGATGCCTTAAATCCGTCCCAAGCTGAAGGGATAGAAGGATTGATTGAAAGACCGTTGAATTCTGGCTGGATACCAAGGATATACTGGCTGATAGCTACGAAGTTCCATGCAGCAGTACCTGTAAGCCATGAGTTCTTTCCTTCACCAATACGGCTTGCGCCTGTACCAGCGATCATCTGACCATATACATATGGCTCTGTTCTGTGTGTATCTGAAATATCTTCAATGAAAGCTGGAGCGATACGTGAGTACCAGTCAAAAGCTCTGTCTCCCTGGCCTGCATATGCAGCAGCTGCGATCATCCATGCATTATTATGGCAGAATACAGATCCGTTCTCTTTATATCCCTGTGGATATGTTGAGATTTCACCATATTCGATATAGTACTTAGAATAAGCAGGTGCATTAAGGCAAAGACCATACTTACAGCCGAGATTTGCATCAACAGCATCAAGTATCTTAGCTGGCCAGCCTTCTTCACTACCAATGTCAGACATGATACCGAAGCCCTGTGGTTCGATGAAAATCTTACCTTCTTTGCATTCCTTTGAACCCATCTTCTTACCAAAATCATCATAAGCTCTAAGGAACCAATCTCCGTCCCATCCGTTAGCCTTGATGTTTGCCACCATCTTATCTAATTCAGCCTGAGCATTTGCTGCTTCTGTATCATTTCCGATGAATTTGCAAAGCTCGATATACTTTGGAGCTGTGTAAGTGAAGAGAGTAGCAACAAAGAGTGATTCAGCAACCTTTGAATACTTATCCTCACCATATTTTGGTGATGTCCATGTCTGGAAGCTTTCACCTGGAGTATCAGAGAAGCATGAAAGGTTGATGCAATCGTTCCAGTCTGCTCTCATGGCAAGTGGAAGTCCATGAGGACCTACGTTGTTAACAACTCTGTAGAATGATCTGTGAAGGTGATCAAACATTGGCTTTGCTAAAGCTTCGTTATTATCATATGGAACCTGCTCGTCGAGAATTCCGAAATCACCTGTCTCTTTGATGTAAGCTACAGTTGAAAGGATCATCCAAAGTGGATCATCTGAGAAATCACCACCAACAGCGTCATTACCCTTCTTTGTAAGTGGCTGATACTGATGATAGCATCCACCGTCCTCAAACTGTGTTGAAGCAAGATCGATAAGTCTTTCTCTTGCACGTTCTGGAACCTGGTGAACGAAACCAAGAAGATCCTGGTTAGAATCACGGAATCCCATACCACGTCCAATACCTGATTCAAAGTATGAAGCAGATCTTGACATGTTAAATGTTACCATGCACTGATACTGATTCCAGATATTAACCATGCGGTTAACCTTCTCATCTGGAGTATCAACTGTATATTTTGAAAGAAGCTCGTCCCACATTTCTTTTAATTCTGCGAGAGCCTTATCTGCTTTTTCAACTGTGTTCATCTGCTGGATCATTTCATAAGCCTTTGACTTATTCATTGAACCGTCAGCGTTCCACTTGTTTGTACCATTTTCAACGTAACCAAGTACAAATACAAGTGCCTTCTCTTCTCCTGGTGCAAGAGTGATCTTAAGAGAGTGAGAAGCGATTGGTGACCATCCGTCAGCTCTTGAGTTCTTTGAAGCATTTTCAAATACTACATCTGGATGATCAAAGCCATTGTAAAGACCGAAAAATGATTCACGGTCACAATCATAGCCATCAATATCTGAATTTACTGTATAGAATGCGAAGTGATCACG
>DFFQ01000127.1 GCA_002371025.1 Lachnospiraceae bacterium UBA3772
TTCAGGGAGGAGAGACTGTATGGAGTTTTATGAAGTTATAGAGAAAAGAAGAACTATCCGTGACTTTGAGTCCGAGGACATACCGAAGGAGGTTATCGAAAGAGTCATTTCTGCTGCGATGAAAGCTCCTACCAATGATCATATGCGTGATTGGCATTTCATTATTGTTAAAGATCGTGAGACTGCCGCGCGACTACTTGACATAGTTCCAAAGGGAATATCTGACGAGGATATGAATCAGTTAATTAAAGATTGGAATCTGAATGACAGTCTGCAGCAGGAGTGTTATCGTAATGCAGTACCCAAGCAGTATCGAATGCTTTTTGATGCGTCTGCAATCATTTTGCCACTTTTGAAGCAAAAAACGGATATTTTACATCCTGAGAATATATCTCATCTTAACGGGTTTGCATCAATTTGGTGCAGCATTGAAAATATATTTCTTGCTGCAACGGCTGAAGGATATGGATGTAATCTTCGTATCCCACTTGGAAATGAGAGCGAACACGCAAGGGAAGTACTTGGTTATCCAGAGAAATACTATATGCCGTGTTTTATTGGGATGGGAAGACCGAAAGAAAAAGCATTAATTCCTAAGCAGAAAGATATTGATATCAAGGATAGAATTCATTGGGATGTTTTCTAAAATCCCCTTTTGCAGATTAAACCAAAAGATACGAGGGGATAGAAGATGGAGAGAAAATACTATCAGGATATTGGATATAAACCGTTTTTATTTTATGTGATATTCGGCGTTTCGGGTGAAGATTTGGAAGTGTCTCAGAAAAAACACAAGGTGGATGAACTTCCTGAAGGACTGGATATACGCACATTCACAAGAGAGGCTCAAGGTGAGTGGATAGATGGATGGTTTACAGGAATATACGGCTCTGTAATAAAAGAATCAAGCGATTCTCTCTATGAAAGCTGCAGAAAAGCGGAAGTATGCACAGTTTTGCAAGGCGAAATAAAAGATGACAGTACCCTGGACTATATGAGAAATGTCATTGGCATAGTTGAGGCATTTATTGATAAAGGCGCACTTGGAATACTGGATCCACAGGTTATAAAGCTATATTCACCCACACAGTGGACAGAGAGATTCTTTGATAAAGAGGTTAATGCCCAGAATCATGTGATGATATTTAATTCAAAGACGGATGATGGATACTGGCTTCATACCAGAGGTATGGCAGAATTTGGAAGGCCGGATATTGGAATCGAAAATGTTCCGGAAGAAAAGATACATGATTATGAACAACTAATCAATCAGATGATCTTTTATGGTGGGCAAGGAGTTTTCTTTGATAAAGATACGCGGCTTCATATTTCTGCTGATAAATCATTCGTCATCCATCCGGAATTTGTGAATGATTTTGAAAATGAAGACTACAACAATGCCTTTTATAATGTAACGGTAATAGAAGAAGAGTAATCATAGAATCATGATCTGTTTGGTCTGGCAGAAGTTAAAAAGAATGGAGAAATAAATGAGAATTTCAGCGAGCTGTGCCAAGTGTCTGTATGATCGACAATTGAATAAGACAGATAATAAAGCTTACCTTGCTGAGATACGGGAGCTTCTTGATAACAGAAAAGAGAATGATACCAGGGAAGGCATGTATTCTATGAATTTCTGTGCAAGTGTGATCTGTTTACCGACAGATTTAAAGTGCCCAGATTAACTGGTATGTTTATTGAGGAAATGAAATATGAGTAAAATAAATAATAAGAATAATAAGAAAACAGCGAAGGATAGGATTTAAAAAATATGATGAATAATCATTTAGAGAAATTTATAGATTAATTGCTTTGAATGATAGTACAAAATTAACGGGATACCGTGGCTGACACCTGAGTGGTGCAGCTACGATATCCCGTTTTTTAAAAGAATACTCGGTAAAGGATTCTTAAGTATTTATTTTTTAATAACAGACTTTTTATTGTTTACGTTATTATTCGTTTTAGCTTTATTTGCTTTTTGAGCATTAAGATCTTTATTCTTGTCAGTATTAGGGTTAACTTTTTTATAACTTTCGGTTACGAGCCTATTCATGTTATTCTTGTCCTTAACATCTGCGGCTATCTGCTTAGGTGACTTAAAAGAACCATCCTCATTTTTTAATACATTAAGGAATTCAGGATTATTTATATTTTTATCCATATGTTCTTTCAATGAGATAGACTTATCAGGTTTCATCTGTACAGCTCCTGATTTAATCATTCTGTAGGACTGACCAAAGTATGCATATGCCGCATCCTGTATTAATTCATTCTGATTGGTGTATTCTTTTGACTCAAGTCTCTTGATTGCTTCATCAGTATTGTTTAGGAATTTAATGTTTTCTCCATTTTTAAGAGCACTTTTTCTCTTTTCTGTTATATTTTTCCTAAAACCATTCTTCTTCCAATCAAGTTCGGCATAAACATCACCTATTTTGTCATCTCCCCTGATAAACTCACTGAGTTTCTCAGTCTGAGGACTTAATTTTTCGATTCGCTCAGCCAGGAGTTCGCCTATATCAATGGCCACTCTTATCCTTTGTCTACCCTTTTGCCTCCATCCCGACAGCAGGTTACCGGATCCGGCATGAGTTTTAACATATGTGTCACAAGCCTGCTTTGCATGCTTAAGAACCTCAAGAACTTCTTCAGGAGTCATATTATTCGGATCTATCTCTTTTACCTTTTTTAAGGAATCGGTAAAGTCCAGGTATTCTTTATGTTTACCTCTGTCTTTCTCCTTAATATCTCTGCTTACCAAGTCTTTTTGTATAAAATCATTAAATTTTTTCACCCCTGAACCAGTCATTTTTGCATCCTGCTTATAGGTAGCAATCAAATCCTGTTTGTCATTTATAACTTTTATATTTTTTTTCAGAAGATCTATGGCCTCCATACTATTAACATCCATTTTCATAGTACGAAGATTTTTTTCGATGGATATTCTTTTAATATCCATATCATATATACTGCTCTGTAAGTCCTGACCACCATGTTCATCTGAATACTTTTCATACAGTTTGTCTGCACCACGGGAGAGTGCATCACTGTTTTTCTTCTTGGCATCATTTGACGCATCTATAACCTTCTTGGTAAAGTCAGGATCAGAATAACCATTCGCAGCTTCTATCACTTCATCCATTACCAGAGCACTGATCTTAGGAACAAAACCTAAGTATATTAATTCCTGGCCATCGATTTCCATTTTCGTGGCTTTGCCAAGGGTGGTGGCTTTAATCAGGCTTTCATGAAGCTTCTTATATTCATCTGTCTGCTTTTTTTCTTCAGGTGTATTTTTATCAAGTTCTTCAGCAAGCTGCTTTGCCTGAACCGCATAGTCGGAGGTTACCTTCTCACAGTCAGTGATCAGTTTTTTATCGCGTTTGAGGTCTCTTTCCAATTCGTTTAATTCTTTGTCCGTCTTTGAACTGATCGTTTTCTTACTCTTTGGAACATCCAAAAACAGACTATCGTTATTCCTGAAATTAACTGTATATACTCCCTGTTTAAATTGAGATAGAGTAGATTTGTCTTCAATATCACCAGCCGCTCCCTCAAATAACGCTTTATATTCTGAGCCTGAGTTAGGGGCATATTCTTCCAATTTTTCTCTCAGAAAATCTTGGGCTTCATTC
>DFFQ01000130.1 GCA_002371025.1 Lachnospiraceae bacterium UBA3772
CAGGAACATTTTATATATCATAGCTGGCACTGTTCTTCTTATGAGAGAAGACTTTCTGATAAAGGACTGTGCTATTACATCCCTATGGTATTTCATAACAATGCGGCATATTATGAGTACTTTCTTAAAGTAAATGTGGTCATGGTGGCAGTAAGTCCTATGGATAAACATGGCTACTTTAATTTTTCTGCCAATACCGGGGTTGCGGCTCCGATAGCGAGAACAGCGGATATAGTAATTGTCGAGATAAATGAAAATCTTCCCAAAGTAAGAGGGGGATATGACGAGAGTATCCATATTTCAGAGGTGGATTATATAGTTGAAGGTTATCATGATGAATTAGCTGATAACAGACCTTCTGAACCTACAGAGGTAGATAAAAAGATAGCTTCTAATATCATACCTTATATTGTGGATGGAGCAACTTTACAGCTGGGTATTGGAAGCCTTCCTAATGCGGTGGGAGAAATACTTGCAGAGAGTGATCTGAAAGATCTTGGAATGCATACGGAACTTTGTTCGGATGCATATCTGAAATTATATAGATCAGGAAAGCTTACAAATAAGAAAAAGGCTATAGATAAAGGAAAAGGCGTATTTGGATGTGCCAAAGGATCTAAGAAACTTTATGAGTGGCTGGATGATAATCCGGGAATTGCGGCCTATCCTCTGGAATATGTTAACAGTCCTGAGATTATAGCAAAAATTGACGATATGGTATCAATCAACAGCTGTGTAGCTGTTGACTTATACGGACAGGTGGCAGCGGAAACATCGGGCTCAAGACAGATAAGTGGAACCGGAGGACAGCTGGATTTCCTTATCGGTGCTTCGGCATCACATGGTGGCAAGGCATTTATATGTATGAGTTCCGTTTATACAGATAAAGATAAGATACCTCATTCCAGGATACTTCCTCAGTTTAATGGGGATATCATCACATCTCCAAGAAGTCAGGTTTACTTTATTGCTACAGAATATGGAGTAGTAAATCTGGAGGGAATGTCTACCTGGGAAAGGGCTGAGAAACTGATATCCATCGCTCATCCGGCATTCAGGGATAAACTTGTAGCTGAGGCTTGTGCAAGGAAAATCTGGAGAAGATCGAACAAGAGATAAAAATCTGGAGAAAATCGAACAAGAGATAAAAATGACATGTAAAAAGGCAGCATAGGTAAGGTTTTAAATGTTAGTCAGAGAAAAGAATTTTGATATAAGAAAAATAGCAGACTCGGGTCAGTGCTTTCGAATGAATGAAACAAAGGATGGAGTCTGGAAGATAGTAGCAAGAGACAGGCTGCTTTGGGTAGCTGAGGTTGAGGGTTCCAAGGAATCTAAGAAATCTGATAAATCTGAAGAATCTGGAAAGGATCATATATATGATTTTTCCTGCACTGAGGAAGAATATGAGGATTTCTGGAAAGATTATTTCGATATAGCCTGTGATTACTCGCGCTTTACAGATAGAATTGATAAGAAAGATAAATATCTCACCAAGGCGGCAGTTTATGGCTATGGAATGAAGATATTAAGACAGGATATATTTGAGACTCTGATCTCATTTATCATATCTCAGAGGAAGAATATTCCGGCTATTAAGAACTCGGTGGAAAAGATATGTGAGAAATTCGGACATGATATTGGAGGCGCATATTCATTTCCTACCCCAGAGGAGCTTTTTTTGGCTGATTTAGAAAGCCTGAAAGAATGTTCTTTGGGTTACAGAGCAGAATATATTTATAAGACTGTAAGGCTTATTCTTGAGGGAGAGTTTGATCTGGATGGTTTAAGGCGGGATAAAGAGATAAGTAATAAACTGCTGTTAGAAAAGCTTATGAATCTGCCGGGAGTAGGGATTAAGGTGGCAAACTGTACAAGTCTTTTTGGATTCCACAGATTAGAGGCATTTCCAAGAGATGTATGGATCAAGCGCATTGAAGATAATTATTATAATGGACATTTTGATGAAGATAAATATCAAGGTTTTGCCGGGGTTCTTCAGCAATATATGTTCTATTATGAAAGATCAAAATAAATGATATGCTTTAGGGCTTATTATAGAGAAAGGAAAAAATATTTATGGTAAAAACAGATGTAGCTGTTATTGGTGCGGGCGTTGTAGGATGCAGCGTTGCCAGAGAACTTTCAAGATATGATCTTAAAGTTACTGTGATTGAGAAATATGAAGATGTATGCTCAGGCACCACCAAGGCAAACAGTGGAATTGTACATGCCGGTTATGATGCAATGCCGGGTACAAACAAAGCAAAATTTAATGTTGAGGGATCAAAGATGATCCACGAATTATATAAGGAACTGGATTTTCCGTTTAAAGAAAATGGTTCCATGGTGGTTTGCTTTGATAAGGAAAATGAATCAAAACTTAATGAACTTTTAGAAAGAGGAATCACCAATGGAGTTGAGGGACTTAGGATCATTTCCGGAGATGAGGCAAGAGAGATTGAGCCACGTCTTTCAGAAAAAATCGTATCTGCACTTCTTGTTCCAACAGGAGGAATTGTGGATCCTTTCCTTATGACGGTTGCATTTGCTGAGAATGCGGCAGTAAATGGCGCAGAGTTTCTCTTCCTTAATGAGGTAACAGATATTAAGAAAGAGGAGGATAATTACAGATTATCCCTTCTTCGTACAGTGAAAAAAGATGGAAAAATAGTAAAAGAAGAAGACACTTTAGAGGCGAAAGTTGTAATTAACTGTGCCGGGGTTTATGCCGATAAGTTCCATAATATGGTATCGGATAAGAAACTACACATTACTCCAAGAAGAGGACAGTATGTACTTCTTGATAAAGAGGTTGGAGATATTGTTACTCATACTATTTTCCAGCTTCCTACAAATAAAGGTAAAGGAGTCCTTGTTACACCTACAGCTCATGGAAATATAATGGTTGGTCCTGATGCTGAAGCGCTTATGGATAAAGAGGAAAATGAGACAACTTACAGTGGAATGAATTATGTTAAATCCAGCGCCTTAGATAGTGTGCCAAATATGCCTTATCAGAAGGCAATCACATCATTTGCAGGACTTCGTGCTTCAGAGGATGGACATGATTTTATAATAGGGGAAGCAGAGGATGCAGAAGGATTCTTCGATGCTGCAGGAATTGAATCACCAGGACTTACCAGTGCGCCGGCTATAGGAAAACATTTAGCTCTCCTTGTGGCTGAAAAATTAAATGCTGGATCAAAGAGTGATTTTATAGATAAGCGTAAGGGAATTGTACATGTGATCGATCTTTCTGATGAGGAAAAAACAGCCCTTATTAAAGAAAGACCTGAATATGGCCATATAATCTGCAGATGCGAAAATGTTACTGAGGGTGAGATAATTGATGCCATAAGAAGACCTGTAGGTGCTACTTCTCTTGATGGAGTAAAGAGAAGAGTAAGACAGGGAATGGGAAGATGTCAGGCAGGATTCTGCACACCATTTACAGTTTCAATAATAGCTAGAGAGCTTGGAATTGCAGAAGAAGATGTTTGTAAGAATATTCCTGGATCAGAGATACTGGTCCGTGATTAAGGAGGCAGCAGAATGGAAAAACATGATCTTGTTATAATAGGCGGTGGTCCAGCTGGACTTGCTGCAGCAGTTAGTGCCAGAGAAAACGGGATTCAGGATATCCTCATCATAGAAAGAGATAAGTATTTAGGTGGAATCTTAAATCAGTGCATCCATAATGGTTTTGGACTCCATCGTTTTAAAGAAGAACTTACAGGCCCTGAATATGCACAGAGATTTATAGACAGGGTGCTTGAAAAAGAGATTCCATATAAGTTAGAGACTATCGTTCTTTCGGCCACACCTGACAGACAGGTGACATATATGAATGAGAAGGAAGGAATCGTAACTATTCAGGCGGGAGCTGTTATCCTTGCCATGGGATGTCGTGAGAGACCTAGAGGGGCTCTTGGAATTCCTGGATATAGACCAGCGGGTGTTTATACAGCAGGCACAGCTCAGAGAATGATGAATATCGAAGGTAAAAAAGTAGGTAAGTCTGTTGTTATCCTTGGTTCAGGTGATATCGGACTTATAATGGCCCGCCGTATGACGCTTGAAGGAGCAAAGGTACATGCAGTAGCAGAAGTAATGCCTTACTCAGGCGGATTACAGAGAAATATTGTTCAGTGTCTTAATGACTACGATATTCCTCTTTACTTAAGCCATACTGTATCAAAAATTTATGGAAAGGACAGAGTTGAAGGAGTTGATATTTCTCAGGTTGATGAGAACAGAAATGTGATTCCAGGAACAGCAGTCCATTATGACTGTGATACACTCCTTCTTTCCTGCGGACTCATTCCGGAAAATGAGCTTTCAAGAATGGCAGATATCTCTATCAGCCGAGTTACAAATGGCCCTGAAGTAAATGATAAATTAGAGACTACAAGTGAAGGATTCTTTGCATGCGGAAATGTACTTCATGTACATGACTTAGTTGATTACGTATCAGAAGAAGCAGAAAGAGCCGGAGTTACAGCAGCTGAATTTATAAAGAATGAGATTAAGAAAGAAGTTACTGCACCGATACATTGTGAAGGTGGTGTTAGATATACAGTTCCTCAGACAATTGCTGTATCATCAATGGATGATAAAGTGGTAGTAAGATTCAGAGTTGGTTCAGTTATAAAGAAAAAGAAGCTTTCTCTTTATGTAAATGGAGAAAAGAAGATCAGTCTCGCAAAGCAGGTTATGGAACCTGGAAAGATGGAAGAGATACTTTTCCTTAAGAAATATTTCGAAAACTGCGGAAATGATGCAAAGATAGAATTAAAGGTGGAAGATTAAGGAGGGCAATATGGAAAAACATAATCTTACATGTATTCAGTGCCCTATGGGATGCGCACTTGAAGTTACAATAGGTGATAATGGCGAAGTTACAGTAACAGGAAATACATGTCCAAGAGGAGAAGTTTATGGAGCAAAAGAAGTTACAGCCCCAACAAGAACGGTTACTTCTTTCGTAAAGGTCCTTGATGGAGAGATAAATGTAGCATCAGTAAAGACAAAATCCGATATTCCAAAGGCAAAGATATTTGAAGTAATGGAAGAAATAAAAAAGGCAGAAGTTAAAGCACCAGTAAAGATTGGTGATGTTATAGTCAGCAATGCGGCATCTACAGGTGTGGATGTGGTTGCTACAAAAAATGTAGGAAAAGCATAAATAAACTAAAACATAAAGGCTCATAGTTTCTTAAGAAAGACTTAAGGGTGGCTAACTTGTATTTAAAATGCATATTTGGTATAATCTTTTTCTGAACTGTATACAATAAATATGCTTTAAATTGTGGTTCGACTGGAGGAAGTAGAAGTGAGCTTTAATAAATACAGTACAAAGAAGAAACAAAAACAGCTTGTTTCGAAAGAACAGAGAAATTTTAGAAGAGGACTCGTTTCCCTTTTAAAAATTGTATTAGTATTATTTATGCTTGGTATTGTGATTATGGCTGGTGCAGGGTTCGGTATGATCAAGGGGATACTTGATGATGCTCCTGATATTAGTACCATCAGTATTAAACCTAAGGGATTTAAGACTGTAATTTATGATCAGGCTGGAAATGAGATTGATACACTTTCAACTGTTAATTCAAACAGAATTTATGTTTATTATGATGACATTCCTAAGGATCTGATAAATGCCTTTGTAGCCATTGAAGATGAAAGATTCTGGACACATAACGGAATCGATATGAGAGGTATTTTCAGAGCTGGTGCCCATTTTATCACAACAGGAAGATCAGATCAGGGTGCATCGACTATAACTCAGCAGCTTATAAAGAACTCGGTCTTTGAGGTTGGTATGAATGAAGATACCAGTCTTAAGAGAGTTCAAAGAAAGATTCAGGAACAGAAGCTTGCCATTGAGCTTGAGAAGATATATTCAAAAGAACAGATAATGGAATATTATCTTAATATCATTTATCTTGGTCATGGTGTAAATGGCGTAGAAGCTGCATCTTTAAGATATTTCAATAAACACGTATCAGAACTTAACCTTTCTGAAGCAACTGTTATTGCCGGTATCACACAGAATCCGGCAGCTTATGATCCTATCATTTTCCCTGAGGATAATGCGAAACGTCGTAAGTTAGTAGTAGATAAGATGCTCAGTCTTGGATACATCGATAAGACTCAGTACGATGAGATAATGAATGATGATGTTTATTCAAGAATAAAAGAAGTATCAGAAGAAAAAGAAAAGAACGATACATATAATTCATATTATACAGATGCTATCATGGAATCTTTGGTTAAGGATTTTATGGAATTATATGGAATAAGCGAATCAGAAGCTTATCATGAATTATATGAAGGCGGATATAAAGTTTACTCAGTTCAGGATCAGAAAATCCAGAAGATTGTTGATGATGTTATAAATGATCCATCATACTATCCGGATACAACTGAGGTTGCATTAAACTATAATCTGACTATCATTAAACCAAGCGGAAAAGAAGCAGGGTATGATGAAAATTCCATGGTAAGTTACTTTGGGCTTGATAATTATATCTTCGATTCTGTTGAAGATGCCAGAAAGATGGCTGATAAATATAAAGAGGCCATGTTAGATGAGACTAAGGGAACATTTGCATCTGAAGAATTTAGAACTTCTCCACAGCCTCAGGCAACATGTACTGTTATAGATCAGCATACAGGATATATTAAAGCTGTATGTGGTGGTAGAGGACCAAAGACAGCTAACTTAAGTTTTGACAGAGCAACAGATGCTATGCGTCAGCCGGGTTCATGTTTTAAGGTTCTTGCAGCCTTCCTTCCATATATCGAGACAAAAGGAAGCCTTGCTTGTTCATTTGAAGATGCACCATATGCATTCTCAGATGGTACAGAGATTAAAAACTGGTATTCAGGTTATAAGAACAGTTATTGTTCTATCAGAGCTGGTATAGCAGAGTCTCTTAACATCGTAGCAGTAAAGGCTATTACAGAGGCAACTCCTGAAGTAGCTTTTCAGTATCTTAAGGATCTTGGCTTTACAACACTTGTTGAAAGAGAAGTAGGAAGCGATGGAAGAGTGTATTCAGATATTACTCAGTCTACTGCTCTTGGTGGACTTACCTATGGTGTAACAAACCTTGAGATTACTGCAGCATATGCATCCATTGCCAACTATGGTACATATATTAAACCGGTTTATTATTCAAAAGTTTATGATCATGATGGAAATCTCATCATAGATAATACAAATCCAAATGACCCTAAGAGAGCTAAGCGTGTTATGAAAGAGACAACTGCATGGCAGCTTATATCAGCCATGAAAGACGTTGTTAATTCCGCAGCCGGAACTGGTGGTCCTGCTCGTCCTGAATGTGGAGTAAGAGCAGCTGGTAAGACAGGTACTACATCAAGTACTTATGACTTATGGTTCTGCGGTTTTACACCATATTACACAGCTTCCATCTGGACTGGTTATGATTCTAACCAGGAATTAGGAAATGTAATCTATCATAAAGAGATGTGGGCAGACATCATGGATAAGATCTATGAGATTGAAGATCAGAGCACAGAAGCTGACTGGGAACAGCCAGATGGACTTACTCAGGTTACTCTTTGTAGATATACAAATCTTCTTCCGGGACCTGGATGTGATACATATACTGATTATTGTGCGGTAGACATGGTTCCATCCAAGAGGTGTTCTGGTCATAAGAAGATCAAGCTCTGTAATGAAACACATTTACTTGCAACTAATACATGTCCGAAGACTACTGAATATGTAGTTGTTGAAGATCCTAATAATCCTGGTCGTTTGATGCTTAAGGGAGCAAACTTCCAGTATGATCAGTCAATCTTTGAAGATCCGAATACTAAGAATACCTGTACGAAGCATCCGGCTAAGGCTGAGAAACAAAAGATCACAACTTCCGCCGGACCAGGAGGAACTATATCTCCATCTGTTGATGTTAAATTAGGTTCAGACGTAACTATTTATATTCAGCCTAATTCAGGATATACCATAAGTGATGTTCAGGTTGATAATAAATCTGTTGGTGCAGTATCATCATATACTTTCCAGAAAGTATCAGATCCTCATACTATTGTGGCCATTTTTGCTGGAGGAGGATCGGCAGGTCCGGCACCTACAGAGGAACCAACTGAACCAGATCCGCCTACTGAAGAACCAACTGAACCGGCTCCGCCACCAGAGGAACCGTCGGAAACAGAAGGTCCATAAGGGATATAATCAAAATTGAATAATTAAAGAGCTTGCAGATTTTCTGCAAGCTTTTTTTATGAGGTGAAAAAGATGAGGGTGCTTATTTATGAGAAAAACGAGAAGGAGGCTGAGAAATTTGAATCATATATAAGTAACAAAGTAAGGGAAACAGAATTTTATAAATGTTATAATGTTAAGGATGCATTATATTTTACGATGATGACAGATATTGATCTTTTTGTGGTAAATGCCTGTTCTGAGACAGAGGATAGATATACTCCAAAAGGAATTGAATTTATTGAATTTATAAGAAAACACGAAAAGACTAAGTTTACACCGGTAATAGTAACATCAAAGCTATATGATGAGAATGATTCGATAATAAATGAGCTGTGCTGTAACGCTTATATTTTAAAGCCTATGGATCTGCAATGTAATGAAGATCAGATTGACTACTGTATAAGCCTTGCGGAATATATATATGAGAAAAGAAATTATTCTCCTGGAATCCTTTTTCTAAAAGATGGAGATGACATAAGAGTTGTAAATGAGAAAAATATATTATGGGTGGAGAAACATAGCCATTGCATTGTGTTTCACGGTCGTAATGAAGAAATAAAAGTAGATAGAAGAAGTACAGAATATGTGATCAAAAAGCTGGATAAGAAGAGATTCTATTCAGTGGGAAGAAGTGACATAATTAATATAGTTCGTGTAAAACAGATAAAAGGGAATGTTGTAATATTTGACAGGGGAGAAAAAAGCCTCTGTATCGGTAAAGAAGCGGCAATGAAATTCAGGGCTTATCTTCAGGAGAAAAAGTGGATAAGCTGACAGGGGCTTTCTTGCATAAGATGTTTCTATCTGATAAAATAATCAATTAGGATTTTGATATATTAACCAGGTATAAGAAATGAGGAAATGATGAATCTTATTATTAAAAACGGCACTATTGTTGATCCATCCCAGAATATCCATGAAGTTGGAAATGTATATGTTAAGGATGGAATAATAGTAAATGAAGATGAAATAAAAGGTGAAGACGCGCAGGTTATTGATGCTGCTGGAAAATATGTATTTCCGGGTTTTATCGATCTCCACGTTCATTTTAGAGATCCAGGTTTAACTTATAAAGAAGATATAGTTACAGGTGCAGCTGCAGCTGCAGCGGGTGGTGTTACAACAGTATGTTGCATGCCTAATACAAAACCTGTAGTTGATTCTGTAGAGACATTAAAAGATATTCTGAGTAGAGCTGCGGCACTTCCAGTCAGATTAGAGCAGCTTTCAGCCATTACTGTTGGTGAGAATAATGAAGAATTGGTTGATATAGCAGCCATGAAGGAAGCTGGTGCCATAGCATTTTCGGAAGATGGAAAGAGTGTTATGGATCCTGTTCTTTTTGAAAAAGGGCTTAAAGAAATAGCAAAGTCCGGCCTGGTATGTATGAGCCATTGTGAAGAAAAGAATCTTGTTCAGGGTGGAGTTATAAATTTCGGTGTTGCTTCTAAAAAATATAACGTTAAGGGCATTAAAAATGATGTGGAAGACGTTATTGCTGCAAGAGACATATTTATGGCGGCAGAGGAGGGAGCTCGTCTTCATCTTTGCCACTGTTCTACAAGAGGAACTGTAGAACTTATGAAGATGGCAAAAAGTATGGGACTTAACGTAACAGCTGAAGTTTGTCCTCATCATTTTGTACTTTCAGATTCAGATATTACTTCAGTTGATGGTAATTTCAAGATGAATCCTCCGCTTCGTTCAAAGGAAGATGTTAAAGCTTTGGTGGAGGGATTAAAGAGTGGGATCATGGATTGTATCTCCACAGATCATGCACCTCATAGCGCTGAAGAAAAATCTCATGGTTTTGATTCACCTTTTGGTATCGTTGGACTTGAGACTTCAGCAGCACTTACATATAATTATCTTGTGTTAAAAGAAAATATGCCTGTTGATCAGATGGTCCGTCTTATGTCATGTAATCCTGCCAAGGTGTTGGAGTTGGATGAAGAAAGAGGAACTCTTAAGTCAGGAGCTAAGGCTGATATAGTTATCTTTGATCCTGAGAAGAAGTGGACGGTTGATACAGATAAATTCAGATCTAAGGGAAAGAATACGCCATTTAATGGATATGAATTAAAAGGTAAGTGTGTAACAACAATATGCCGCGGAGAAGTGGTATATGATGAGAATCAGCAGTAATTAAAATTATATATAAGGAGAACAGCAGATGATAAGCAAACTTATTAAGAAAATTGAAGAGAAAGATGCACCAATAGTAGTAGGACTTGATCCACAGATGTCATTTCTTCCTAAATTTCTTCTTGATGAAGCAATCAAAGAGAAGGGTGAGACTCTTGAGGCAGCCTGTGACGCAGTTGTTAAATACAATAAGGGTATAATCGATGCAACCTTTGATCTTATTCCTGCTGTTAAGCCACAGATAGCAATGTATGAGCAGTTTGGATGCGCAGGTGTTGCTGCATATAAAGAGACTTGTGACTATGCCAAGTCAAAAGGACTTGTTGTAATCGGAGATATCAAGCGTGGTGATATAGGATCAACTTCAGGGGCATATGCTACAGGCCACATTGGTACTATTGAGATTGGTTCAAAGACATACGCTCCATTTGATGAGGATATGGTAACAGTTAATCCTTATCTTGGTTCAGATGGTGTACAGCCATTTATAGATGTCTGCAATAAATGTGACAGAGGTATTTTCGTTCTTGTAAAGACTTCTAACCCTTCATCAGGTGAATTCCAGGATAGAGAAATCGATGGAAGACCTCTCTATGAATTAGTTGGTGAAAAGGTAAGAGAATGGGGCGAAGCATCAATGGATGGAGATTATAGTAATGTTGGTGCTGTAGTTGGAGCAACATATCCAGAAATGGGTAAGATCTTAAGACAGATCATGCCAAAGTCATATATCCTTGTACCGGGTTATGGTGCACAGGGCGGAAAGGCTGAAGATCTTAAATGTTTCTTCAACAGCGACGGGCTTGGTGCTATTGTTAATTCTTCACGCGGAATCATTGCTGCTTATAAGAATGAGAAGTATGCAAAGTTTGGTGAAGCAGGTTATGCTGAAGCATCACGTGAAGCAGTTAAGGATATGATTGCTGATATAAACAGTGCAAGATAATTAACCAGGATAAAATCAGGATAAGAGGTAGAAATTATGTCAAAAAGGAAAGTCCCTTGTGAAATAATCAGTCAGTCAAAAATATCTGATGATATTTTCAGCATGGTTTTTAAAAATAAAGAGATGGCAGAGGAGGCTCGCCCAGGGCAGTTTGTTGCTCTTTATACAGCTGATCCATCAAAGCTTCTTCCAAGACCTATCAGTATCTGTGATGTGAATAAGCAGAAAGGTACAATAAGACTTGTATATAGAGTGGCAGGAGGCGGAACAAAGCTTTTTTCAGAGCTTAAGTCAGGAGACCGCGTAGAAGTTATGGGTCCTCTTGGAAATGGCTATGTTACTT
Source organism: Lachnospiraceae bacterium UBA3772 (assembly GCA_002371025.1). Lineage (GTDB taxonomy): Bacteria > Bacillota > Clostridia > Lachnospirales > Lachnospiraceae > Eubacterium_Q. Next base: position 11,695 of record DFFQ01000130.1, read on the forward strand.
ATGCTGAGGAACCTGTACTTATGGGTGGAGGAATAGGAATTCCTCCAATGCTCTACCTTGCAAAGAGTTTCTATGAACGTGGAGTAGCTAAAGGAAATATCAATGTTATACTTGGTTTTAGAGATAAAGGCTTTTTAATCGATGATTTCAAGAAATATGCTACTGTACATATAACAAGTGATGCAGGAACTATTGGAATGAAAGGAAATGTTATAGATCTTGTTAAGCAGGAAAATATTACAGGAGATATGATATATGCCTGTGGTCCTACTCCTATGCTTAAGGGTGTTAAGAAGTTTGCTTTCTTAGAGGATATTCCGGCCCAGATCTCACTTGAAGAGAAGATGGCATGTGGAATAGGCGCATGTCTTGCCTGTGTATGCAAATCTGCTGAAACAGATGAACATTTCCATACAAATACAAAACGTGTTTGTAAAGACGGACCAGTATTTTATGCAGAGGAGGTAGAACTGTAATGGATACATCAGTTAAGATCTGTGGAGTTGAGATGAAGAATCCGGTAACAGTTGCTTCCGGAACTTTTGGCTCAGGGCTTGAATTTTCAGAATTTGTTGATATTTCTAAGCTTGGTGCTGTAACAACTAAAGGCGTTGCCAATATTCCATGGCAGGGAAATCCTACTCCAAGAATAGCTGAAACCTATGGTGGTATGATGAATGCTGTAGGACTTCAGAACCCTGGTATTGAAGAATTTATAAAAACAGACCTTAAATTCCTTAAAGACAAAGATACCAAGGTTATCGTAAATGTCTGTGGTCATTCAGTTAAGGATTATGTTGAAGTAGTTGAAAGACTTTCAGATGAAAATGTAGATCTTCTGGAGATAAATGTATCCTGCCCAAATGTAAAAGAGGGTGGAATAGCATTTGGTGTTGATCCAGAAGCTCTTAATAGTATTACTAAAGAAATAAAGGCAAAGGCTAAGCAGCCAGTTATAATGAAGCTTAGTCCAAATGTTACTGATATAACAGAGATGGCTAAAGCTGCTGTAGATGGCGGAGCTGATGCGCTTTCTCTTATCAATACTCTTACTGGAATGAAGATTGATATCAACAGAAGATGTTTTGCTGTAGCTAATAAGACGGGAGGAGTATCCGGTCCAGCTATAAAGCCTATTGCGGTAAGAATGGTATATCAGGTTTGTCATGCGGTTGATGTGCCAGTTATCGGTATGGGCGGTATAGCAACAGCTGAAGATGCCATAGAATTTATTATGGCTGGTGCAACTGCTGTATCTATCGGAACAGCAAATTTCCATGATCCTTATGTTACTGAAAAGGTAATAAAAGGTATTGAAGATTTCATGGGAAAGAATAATATCGAGACTCTCGACGAGATAAGAAAGTGCTTATAATATGGCATTATTAAAAAAGAAAAAGAGAAAGATCAAATACAGATTTGCAGATGATGTACTTGCTAAAGATACAGTCATATCCCTTATAATGGGGATATTGGCTGCTGTGGCTATCATTATTTCTGTGGTGCTTGCTGTGGCAAAACTTGGAAGAGCAGGAGAAGAAGTTGGACTTTTGCTTCTTAGTTCTATCGTAATGAGTGTCACAGGGCTTATATTTGGTATCATTTCACTTCATACAGTTGAAGGCGGAACTAATTCGAAACATATATCCATAATGATCTGTCTTATTGATCTTAGTTTAATAGTTTTATTTTATTGTTTTTCCAGAATCTAAGAAATTAAAAATAAGAAAAAAGGAAGGTTTTTGATGATGGGATACGAAGAAGATTTTTCTCTTCTTGAAAGGTATGAATTATCAGCTAAAAGAATAGCTGAATTAAATGAGGAATCCATCAAGCAGGAAATGGATGAAACACGTGATAATTTTGCGGCTTATTTCGCGAATATGGCACGTTATATCAATTCCTGCCTTTTTGTTTATGATAAGGTGAAAAAAGGTTTAGATGATATTTCTTTAGAGGAATTAAAGAAGATCAATGCAGACCTTTATAACGACTTAAGAAATGATTATGATAAGTGCTATGCTAATTCAGATTATGCAGAGAAGATGCTGGGAACATATGGACAGAGTCTTTCTTTCCTTGCTGCAGAACTTTACGGTCTGCCACAGTATATCTTTGATGATTCCAAATTAGATATAGTGATTCTTCTTGAATTATTCTTAGAGATTTACGGTCAGATGAAGGGACAGGAACTTCCTAATATATCTGATATTGAAGAAAGTATTTACTATTTTGCGTTTGATTATATAGAGCCTCTTATGGAGAAGAGAACAAAGGATATCCTTGTTTTTAATGAAGAATCCACGGCTTATAATATCATTATGAATTCAGATTTAAGTGATCTTAGATATTTATATCATTATGGAGAATATATTTCTTCTGATGAATTGCGTCTTGCAGAATATATGAATACTCTTTCAGATAAAGAGATTGATGACATGGCTCGTACATATACAACAGGTATGAGACGTGGATTTGAAACTATGAGAGTGCCATTTGATGATAAAAGAAGTGTTAATATCAGATATCATCTTGGACAGGAAAGAATGGTAAAGCGTGCCATTGAGCAGTTTAAGGAGATGGGACTTTCAGCTATAGTTAACAGATATGCAGTAAGCCGTCTTGTGCGTAAGGGCGTTGTGAAGCAGGGATATGAAAGTACTCCTGCAAATATGCAGTTTGAATATGATCATAGAATGGATGAAGCTTTATTCCTGGATAGAAGATTTATGGATAGAAAGCTTAATGCCATTAGAAATGCTTATGAGATGTATAAGAAAGAAGCATCAGAGTATGCAGGACCAGCTGTTATAGAGACATTTGGCGAAGAGACATTTCTTCCAAAAGCAAAGGATTCTATAATCCGTCTTTCAGATGAACAACAGAAGATCTTTACTGAGCTTTCTTCACGTTCAGGTCAGATTGCAAATGAGTATATTCCGGGAGATAAGTATAGCTTTACTATAATAAGTTATCCGCTTCCTTCTATCGGTGATAAATTTGAAGAGATCTTTAATGAGACAGTTAAAGTAAATAATCTTTCAAATGATAAATATACTGCAATCCAGCAGGCGATGATAGATGTACTTGATGTGGCAAAATCTGTAAGAGTTGTGGGTAAAAACGGCAATGAGACAGATCTTTATGTGCCTATGAGAGTACTTGATGATCCAGAGCATGAAACACAGTTTGAAAACTGCGTTGCTGATGTAAATATTCCGGTAGGTGAGATTTTTACATCTCCTGTTCTTAAAGGATTTAATGGACTTCTTCACGTTTCTTCAGTATATCTTAATGGATATCTTTTTAAGGATCTTAAGGTATGGCTTAAGGACGGAGTTGTTAATGACTATAGCTGTAAAAACTACAGCGATATGGAAGCTGGAAAGAAATATATAAAAGAGAATATTCTTTATAATCATGATACTCTGCCTGTAGGTGAGTTTGCCATCGGAACTAACACAACAGCTTACAGAATGGCTAAGGATTATGATATTATGGCATGCCTGCCTATTCTTATCATGGAAAAGACTGGTCCTCATTTTGCTTTAGGGGACACATGTTACAGCCATGCAGAGGATAAAAAGGTTTATAATCAGGATGGAAAAGAGATCATTTCAAGAGAAAATGATTTTTCTATTCTTAGAAATACTGATGTTTCAAAGGCATATTTTAACTGCCATACAGATATAACAATTCCTTTCGATGAGATTGGAAGAATATATACAGAAAATCATGATGGATCAGAGACTGATATCATAGTTGATGGAAGATTTGTGCTTCCTGGTACTATGGAGCTTAATATTCCACTTGATAAATAATATGAAGGGACCTTTAATTGTTTAGAGGTCCCTTATACATTTAATGATATTTAGGGGTGATTATATGAGAATAGTATGGATAGTAATTGACAGTGTGGGTATTGGGGCCCTTCCGGATGCTGATAAGTACGGCGACAAGGGAGCAGACACATTAGGACATATAGCTTTAAAGTCGGAAGTATTTAAAATTGATAATCTTAGAAGATTAGGCATAGGAAATATCCCGGGAGTATGTGAAAAGATAGGGGGAGTAAAAGAACCTGTCGGTTTATACGGAAAATCAAAGGAACTTTCTTCTGGCAAGGATTCCGTAACGGGACATTTTGAGATGATAGGAATAAATACCGTGGTGCCATTTAAGACTTATCTTAATGGATTTCCTCTGGATCTAATGGAGGAATTCCTTAGAAGAACAGGTCTTAAGGGATATCTTGGAAATAAGGTTGCATCAGGAACAGAGATAATTAAAGAGCTGGGAGATGAACATGAAAGAACAGGTTTCCCTATAATATATACTTCTTCTGATTCGGTTTTTCAGATTGCTGCATCTGAGGAAACATTTGGACTTGATAATCTTTATAAAGTATGTGAGATCGCAAGGGAGCTGCTTAAAGGAGAGAATCAGGTTGCAAGAGTAATAGCCAGACCATTTGTAAAAGAAAATGGTGTATATAAGAGAACTTCCAACAGGCATGATTATGCGATAAAACCTGATAAGGATAATCTTTTGAATTATCTTAAAGAGGATGGAATCATGGTTTATGCGGTTGGAAAGATAAATGATCTTTTCTCCGGCTGTGGTGTATCTCAAGCGGTTCATACTGATAATAATATGGATGGAGTGGATAAAACCATTAGGGCTATGGATGAAGTTGATCAGGGACTTATATTTACAAATCTTGTGGAATTTGATTCTACCTGGGGACATAGAAGAGATGTAAGTGGATACAGGCAGGGGCTTGAAGATTTTGATAGAAGACTTGTAGAGATAATGGATAAATTAAAAGATGATGATGTGCTTATAATAAATGCAGATCATGGCTGTGATCCTTCTTATAAGGGTACGGATCACACCAGAGAATATATTCCGATTTTAATCTATGGAAAAAATATAGAGCCAGGATGTCTTGGAATAAGAGACACATTTGCGGATATTGGTGCAACGGTAGGGAAATTGCTTAACTGCAGCAAAGAGTTAAAAATAGGAACAAGTCTTTTATAGGACTGATACAGTTTTAAAAACGTTAAAATATGGATGTTACCTGGGGTGATAAAAATGAGAATGTATGACATTATCGATAAGAAAAAATATAAGAAGAAGTTATCTGATGAAGAGATAAGATTTGTTGTTGATGGATATACTGAAGGAAGCATTCCTGATTATCAGATGGCAGCATTTCTTATGGCTGTATGGTGCAATGGAATGGATGAGGAGGAAACACTTTCTCTTACTATGGCCATGGCGCATTCCGGGGATATGCTGGATCTTTCTATGATACCGGGAACAAAAGTAGATAAGCATTCCACAGGGGGGGTGGGGGATAAGACCACTCTTTCAGTTGGGCCAATAATTGCAAGTCTTGGAATTCCAATGGCTAAAATGAGTGGAAGAGGACTTGGACATACTGGTGGAACTATTGATAAATTAGACAGTATTCCGGGTTTTTCATCTGATATTTCCGACGAAAGATTTATAGAGATAGTTAAAACTGTAGGTTTTTGTGATGCATCCCAGACTAAGGACTTAGCTCCGGCAGATAAAAAAATATATGCTTTAAGGGATGTTACTGCCACTGTAGATGATTATTCTCTTATAGCTTCTTCTATCATGAGTAAGAAGATCGCTTCCGGAGCAGATGCAATACTTCTTGATGTTAAATGCGGAAATGGTGCATTTATGCAGGATGTATCAAGTGCCCGAAAATTAGCAGAGTGCATGATGAATATAGGAAAGCTTTCCAATAGACAGGTGAACTGTATGATAACTGATATGAATGAACCTTTAGGAAATACCGTGGGTAATTCCATTGAAGTTATTGAAGCTATTGATCTTTTAAAGTATGGTTTTGACAGCGATAAGGTGGATAAAAGATATAGTGATATAGTGCTTTATGTCTGCCGAGAAATGGTTCTTATGTCAGATATATTTAAGAATGAAAAATATGAGAATACGACAGAAGAAGAAAAAATTTTAGAGGCTGAAAGAATTGTAAGAGAAACGGTGGAACAGGGTAAGGCACTTCAGAAAATGAAGGAATTTATAGCTGCGGAAGGTGGAGACAGTAACGTGGTTAATGATTATTCGCTGCTGCCAAAGGCTAAATATATATACGAAGTAACATTTGATAGAGATGGTTATTTAGACAGCGTAGATACTAAAGAAGTTGGAATGGCATCTCTTATGTTAGGGGCAGGGAGATTAAAGAAAGAAGAAGAAATAGATTCTGCAGCGGGTATAAGACTCTATAAGCATTTGGGTGATAAGGTTAATAAAGGCGAGAAATTTGCAACTCTTTATACAAATAAAGAGGAAATAATTAAGGAGGCAGAGGTAAGACTTCTTAATGCATATAAAGTTTCAGAAAAAGCCAATAGTACAAAAAATGTGATTATTGATATCATAAGACAAGTGTAATGTAGAATCTTTTGATTTGTAATATATCTATTTTTTGTATATAATAGAGACTAGTGACGGCGATTTATCAGCCTAAAACAATAAAACAGAGTGGTTATTAAAGGAGGAAGTTTTATATTATGGGAATCATTCAGAGATTTAAAGACATTATGTCAGCTAATATCAATGCTCTTCTTGATAAGGCAGAAGATCCAGAGAAGATGATCGATCAGACAATGAGAAATCTTACAAGAGATCTTGGTAAGGTTAAAGAAGAGACTGCAGCTGTTATGGCAGATGAGCAGAGAGCTAAGAGAGAACTTGACGAATGTACAGCAGAGATGCAGAAGATGCAGACTTATGCAGAGAAGGCAGTACTTGCCGGAAATGATGCTGATGCAGCTAAGTTCCTTCAGGAGAAATCAAGGCTTCAGGTTAAGCAGCAGTCATTACAGCAGACATATGAAGTAGCTACAGCTAATTCAATGAAGATGCGTCAGATGCATGATAAGCTTGTTAATGATATTAATGAACTTAATTCAAGAAGAGATGCTATCAAAGCTAAGATCAGAGTTGCAAAGACTCAGCAGGATATCAATAGAATCCAGTCTTCAGTTAGTGATTCAGCATCAAGCATTTCAGCGTTTGAACGCATGGAAGCTAAGGCTGATGCAATGCTTGACAGAGCAAATGCAGAAGCAGAACTTAATTCAACTGAAGCTACAAGCGAAGTAGATGCACTTGCATCAAAGTATGATGCAGCTCCGGACGCAGCCGTTGAAAGTGAGCTTGCAGCACTCAAGGCAAAACTTGGAGTTACTTCATCTGATCAGTAATGAACGGATTAAATAAAAAACAAGAAGAGGCCTGCTCGTATACCGAGGGGCCTCTCCTTATTTTGGCGGGAGCAGGATCAGGCAAGACCAGAGTTTTAACCCATAGGATTGCCTATCTTATCAATGAAAAGTCAGTAGCTCCTTATAATATTCTGGCTATCACTTTCACCAACAAGGCTGCAAAAGAAATGCGTGAAAGAGTTGATAAGATAGTAGGTATGGGATCGGAAGAAATATGGGTAAGTACTTTCCATTCAATGTGCGTGAGAATCTTAAGAAGATTTAATGAAAAAAGGGGAGGAACCAATAATTTCACTATCTACGATACCGATGATCAAAAAACAGTTATTAAAGAGACTCTTAAATATTTAGGGCTTGATGAAAAAAGATATCCTGTAAAAGCTATGATATCAGCCATATCTAAAGCAAAAGAGGAATTTCTAGATCCGGAACAATTTGAAAGAACTGCCGGGTCTTCATTTTATGACCTTCAGGTAGCAAAGGTATATCATGAATATCAGAAACGCTTAAGGCAGAATAACGCCATGGATTTTGATGATCTTATATTTAATACCATACAGTTATTTACCTTCCAGCCGGATGTTCTTAAGCTCTACCAGGAAAGATTTAAATATATCATGGTAGATGAGTATCAGGATACAAACCATACTCAGTTCTTACTTGTTAAGATGCTTGCTTCAAAATATAGAAACCTTTGCGTTGTAGGTGATGATGATCAGTCTATTTATAAATTCCGCGGAGCAAATATTGAGAATATCCTTAGTTTTGAAGATGTATATCCTGATGCCAAGGTAGTAAAACTTGAGCAGAATTACAGATCTACAGCTAATATCCTCAATGCGGCAAACGGAGTTATAGCCAATAATGAAGGAAGAAAAGATAAGTCTCTCTGGACTGAAAATGAAGATGGAGAGAGAGTATTCTTTACCAGATATGAAAATGAAAGAGAAGAAGCACTGGGAGTTGCAGATCAGATGATCGAAGATATGAACCAGGGCGCGCTTCTTAATGACATGGCGGTTCTCTACAGAACCAATGCTCAGTCAAGAGTATTAGAAGAAAGACTTATCAGAGCTAATATCCCATATAGGCTTGTGGGCGGAACTAACTTTTATTCAAGAAAAGAGATAAGAGATATAGTTGGTTATTTAAAATGTATCTCAAACCCTGATGATGATGTGTCACTTCAAAGAATAATAAATGTTCCACGACGTGGTATAGGTAATTCGACTATTGAAAAATTAGCTGATTTTGCTGAAGGAAATGGACTCAATCTTTATGATGCCATTGCGGATTCAGAAATAGTACCTGGAGTATCAAGAGCCGTGACAAAGCTTAATTCTTTCTATGAAATGATGGAAGAATTTAAGAGAGAAGCATTTGATGAAGAGACAAGTCTTTTAGAACTTTATAATGATATTCTGGATAAGACAGGCTATATGGCAGAGCTTAAAGCTGATACTTCAATTGAAGCGCGTACCAGAGTAGAAAACTTAGAAGAATTTAGAAATAAGATCACAGACTATGAAAAAGGTGAAGAACATCCTACACTGGCAGGTTTGTTAGAAGAAGTGGCTCTGGTAGCTGATGCAGATAAGGATGATGATCCGAATAGCGATAAGGTTACCCTTATGACTCTTCATAGTGCTAAAGGTCTGGAATTTCCTTACGTTTATATGGTTGGAATGGAAGAAAGATTATTCCCTAGCGGAATGTCTCTTGATTCAGATGATCCTGATGCAGCGGAAGAAGAAAGAAGACTCTGCTATGTAGGAATCACCAGAGCTATGAAGAAATTATATATGTCTGCGGCAAAATCCAGAATGGTAAATGGAATTACTCAGTATCCGGCAGTATCAAGATTTGTAAAGGAAATTCCTAAAAATCTTATCAGATACAGAGGACTTTCCATGGAAGACAGGGATGATTCACACTATGAAAGTTCATATGACAGTGGAAATCGTTATTCATTTGGAGGATCATATAGCGGCGGAAGAGCATCGTATTATGACGACTATCAGTATGAAAGACCAACATCTTTTAGAAAACCTAAGAGAACAGAGTATACAGGTAAGAAATTAGAGAAACCTCAGATCTATGGACTCTCTAAAGGTATGCCTCAAAAGGTGGAGCTGGATTACACAGTTGGTGATACTGTAAAGCATATTAAATTTGGAAAAGGAACAGTAAAAGAGCTTATTCAGGGCGGAAATGATTATGAAGTCACTGTAGAATTTGAGACAGCAGGAGAAAAGAAAATGTTCGCATCCCTTGCCAAATTAAGGAAAATTTAACAATATAAAATCTTTTTTCTGTGGAACATGATGAAATTCTGTGGTATAATCAAATCACATTTAGATCTTTAGCGAAAGGTGGGTCGTTACTTTATGAAGAAAGAAGAACTTAGAGAAGAAGGCGCTGTTGAGGGAGCAAAGAATGCGATTATCTCAGTAGCAATCATTGTAGGTATTATCACACTTATTGTTGGTATTGCTGTAGCAGTTTACAAGTATCTTACACCAGATTATCTTGATGATTTTGATGAATTCGATGATGATTTTGATGATGATTTCTTTGAAGATGATGATCAGGATGAGATTACAGAAGATGTAAAGCCTGAAGCAGTAACAGCAGAAGCTTAATCTACACTTTAAGAATCTTTTAAAATATCCGCGATGGACTTCCATCGCGGTTTTTTTTTGCGTAGGCAACGAGCCGCCAGGCGAGATGTTATTTAAGAAATTATTAATATCTTTACATATATTAAATTAATTATTATGCATTATCATAGGAGTACGTTATAATTATTATCTGGATATTTATAATTTTAACATTTAATTGAGGAGAAGAAAAATGGCAAATATTCTTGTATGCGATGATGACAGAGAGATAGCTGATGCTATTGAGATTTATCTCAGAAGCGAAGGGCATAGAGTAATTAAAGCCTATAACGGACAGGAAGCTTTGGATAAAATGGAGGGGGAAGAGATACATCTTGTTGTAATGGATATCATGATGCCTGTTTTAAATGGTATAGAGGCTACACTTAAATTAAGAGAAAAGTCACATGTTCCTGTAATCCTTCTTTCAGCAAAGTCTGAAGATAATGATAAGATACTTGGTCTTAATATAGGGGCGGATGATTACGTTACAAAACCTTTTAATCCGCTTGA
>DFFQ01000162.1 GCA_002371025.1 Lachnospiraceae bacterium UBA3772
GGATGTGGCTGATGGCCGGTCATTGCTGTTGTGGAATTATCCAGCACACAGAGCACCATATCTGCATCATTATAAACTGCATTTACAACACCAGTCATTCCTGATGCAAAGAAAGTTGAATCGCCAACAAAGGCAAAATTAACTGTATCTTCATTTGTCCAGTGGAAGCCTTGAGCCATGTTAATGCCGGCTCCCATACAAAGGCAGGTATCTACCATATCAAGAGGCATGGCATTTCCCAAGGTATAACAGCCTATATCTCCGCAGAAGTTGGCTTTTCTACCTTTCATAGCCTGCTTTACTGCATAAAATGAAGCTCTGTGTGGACAGCCTGCACAAAGTACCGGAGGTCTCATTGGAGGTGCAGGTCTACTCTCTGCACCACACTCTACTATTCCAGCCTCTTCCGCATTTCCATTCTTAGCATTATCTTTACTCTTCTTTACTCTTAATTCTTCCAGAGTCTCTTCTGCAAAAAAGGCTTCTAACATTTCCTTTACTATGTCAGTAGAATTTTCACCCGCCAAAGGAGCATTTCCCGACCTCTTACCTTTGATATCTATATCAAGGTGAAAGATTCCTACAAGCTCTGTCAGCTTTTGCTCTAAAAATGGCTCTAACTCTTCTACAGCCAGAACTGTCTTTACACCCTTAAGCGCTTCTCTCACAAAGCTTTCAGGAAATGGGTAAGGAGTTCCTATCCTGATAAGTTTTACATCTCTATCAAATGCTTTTAAGGCTTCTTTTGTGTACTGATAATTGATACCACTGCTTATAATGGCAAGGTCGCCTTTTCCTTCCACTGTATTTCTCTTATAAGATGAAAAATCTTCTCCAATCTTTGGATTTCTCTTTTCTATCATCTCATGATTCATACGGGAAAGTCTTGGAAAGATGACCCATTTCTTTGAATCTTTAACAAAGCCCTCGTAACTTGCAGGATTTACTTCCTCATCAAAATCAATTGCGGCATAAGCATGGTCTATTCTTGTGGTTGGTCTAAAGATCACTGGCGTGTGATATTTTTCTGAATAGCTGAATGCTTCCTCTATCATTTCAAATGCATCTTCCGGGCTTATTGGATCAAATACCGGTATCCTTGCAAGCTCAGCATACATTCTTGTATCCTGTTCTGTCTGTGAAGATATTGGTCCCGGATCATCCGCAACCACTATCACCATGCCGCCCTTTACTCCTACATAAGCAAGGGACATAAGAGGATCCGCCGCTACATTAAGTCCTACCATTTTCATGGTGACTAAGCTTCTTGCTCCTGAATAAGAAGCTGCTGCTGCAACTTCAAGAGCCGCCTTTTCATTTACAGACCACTCAACGTGGATTTTTCCATTTTTATTATATTTTGCTACTGTTTCGATTATTTCTGAAGACGGGGTACCAGGATATCCACAGCAGAGATTTACCCCTGCCTTGATTGCCCCCATGGCAATAGCCTGATTTCCCATTACATATTTTTTACTCAAGTTTTTAACCTCCGGATCAAAACAAAAACTGCTAATTATTATATCATATTTAACGCTTTAAATCATTAAACTGCATTGATTTTTTTCTATGCCAAATTCACTTTTATTTTTTTCTCTGCTTTAAATCCCATAAAATTTTTATACGTCGAATTTTTCCTTACTGTAGATAACAACCTTATCATCAGTTTTTAAGATAAGATCAGCTTTGGGTTCAATAAAATCTTTATTTCTGATAATTGTGGCCACGTAGGATTTTCTTGACAGATCCAGCTCATTCAGTTTTTTCTTGTTCCATTTATGATCTGCAGAAACATTTATCTGCTTAACACTCATATTATAGCCTTCAAGACTTCCTTCTGCTCCAATAAGGATATTGTCATCATTCCTTAAGATCACATTTTGCTTTGGTACTATAAACTGCCCATCTCTAAGGATTCCCGTTATAGTCATCGCCTTAGGCAGAATTATCTCACCTATCTTTTTTCCTGCCCATTCATCTTTAAAATTGATCTTTACCTGTACAAAATTGATCATCTTTTCATCTGAAAAACCATCTAATTCTTTTAAACTTGAATACTGCTCAACGAATCCGGCAGAAATGATACCTGTTGGAATAGCAACCATACCTACCCCTAGAAAAGCTATTGCTATTCCCAGCATTTTCCCAAGAATTGTTATTGGATAGATATCTCCATAACCAACAGTAAGAAGGGTTGATGCCGACCACCATATCCCTGAAAATGCATTTGCAAACACTTCCGGCTGTTTAGTATGTTCTACTGAATACATGCAAAGAGAAGAAGCCACCATAAGGATAAGTATTATAAATACACTGGAAAGCAGTTGCTGTTTCTTACACTTAAGGACTTCTGTGATAACATTTAATGAATCATAATAAGCATTGATCCTGAAAAGTCGAAGTATCCTCACTACTCGAAACATTCTAAAGACCGCTGCTCCAGCCGGAAAAAATACCGGCAGATAATAAGGTAAAAAGGATAGAAGATCAACTATCCCTGAAAATGAAAATATATACTTTCTTATAGATGGAATAACTTTATCTCTTGGATAAAGAAGATCCGCAGTAAGTATGCGGAGTATATAATCTATGGCAAAAAAGAATATTGTTACTTTCTCAATGATAAGAAGCCACCCGCCATAGCTTTTATTGATAGAATCAAATGTCATAAGTATCGCACCGACCAGATTAAGCAGGAGGGCACTTATACTTATAATATCATAACTGGTATTTAGTTTGTCATCTACTACCCCCACAGATACCATAGTAAACAAACGGCTCTGTATTTTTCTCCATTTACTTTCCTTTTTCTCTTCTTCTCCCATATATTTATAAATCCCCCAAATAATCTAAATCATTAGCCTTTGCCCATATATTTTTTAGCCCTTACTCTTATTTTTATATACAGACTATTCATTTAGATAACCAATTACAGCATTTAAATCATTAAGCACCTTATCAGAGAGTTTTTTCATCTCATCATCTGCCTCTAAAAGGTCTGGCACCATGATAGGTTTTAATCCCCCACGGAACGCTGCTCTTATGCCATTATATGAATCTTCTATTGCATAGGCTCTATCAGGCTTAACTCCAACAGCTTCACACGCCTTAAGGAAGATATCAGGTTCAGGCTTACTTCTATTAACCATGTCTCCTGTCACTATCTCATCAAAGAAGGAATAAATCCCGGCGTCCCTTAACTCCTTTTCTACGGTCTCTTTTCTAGAAGATGATGCCAAAGCTATCTTCTTATTATTCTCCTTTAGATATTCTAAGATATCTTTAACTCCCTTCTTCATAGGAAGTTTTCCACCGTCATATCTTTCGTGATACATCTTTGATGCAAGAGAAGCATATTCATCATAAGGAAAATCATCGCCATAGGCTTCTAATACGATACTCTTTGTTTTTTCCATTGTAGTACCTGTACACTTTAGAAAAACCTCATATATATTTTCAAAGTTTTTCTCTTTCGAAAGCTCTAACCAGCATAAAAGAGTTGCCCTCTCTGAATCAAATATAACACCATCCATATCAAATATAACTGCATCAAAATCTTTCAAAGCCTGATCACTCCATTTTATTTTTTCTTCTATATTCGTAATTTACCAGTGACATTTTTATTTGCCATTTATTTAGTCAATAACCTGTTTTTATCATATCATCCATTGTAGGATGGCCAAGCATTTGATACCTAATGGCTTAGATTTTCATCTATATACTGAATATAAGGCTTTTTAATTACCTCATCCTGATTATCTTTATACCAGTCAAAGCACTCCTTAAGGCCTTCTATTAGATCTATATCCTCTTTAACTAAAGTATGCTGTTTTGTTACATCCAGACTGTAATCATAATCAAAGAAACTAAAATATGCTCTTTGCATAATATTCTGATAAACATTTTCAAACTCAGCATTTTTTCCTGCAACTTTGTAACACGCTTCTACCCACTGTTTAACTGTTACACTTGTTTTATTTCCCACATTTAATATGTGATCATTAGGACGTTCTTCTATTATTTTTTCTATGATACGGCATAAATCTCTGACATGTAAAAATTGAAGTTTCATCTCACCATCACGAGGAAGATAGAATTTTCTATCTGCCATAGCACAGTCAAATACAAATGCCTCTCTATAAACATTGTTCATTTGGCCATAGAGATATGGTGGTCTAAGAATATAGGCCTCTGGGACCATTTCAAGCAACGCACGCTCTGCTGCGATCTTATCGGTTCCATACCAGGTCCAGATTTTATTTTCAGATAGTTCTGCTTCTTCTTTATATGGAAGGAATGCCTTATCGGAATATACCGCACTGGAACTTATCATAATGTAAGTCTCAAATTTAGGAATTGAACCTACAAAACCCCTGATATCAGCCTCTTTATAGGCAGTTATATCAATGACTGCATCAAAGCTAAGTCCCTCTAACTTACCTTTAATATCATGGCGATTTCCCCTTATAAATGTTACCCCTTCAACCTGCGGCTTACTTCCCCTGTTTAAAACATATACCTGATAGCCTTTTTCAACAAAATATTTTGCTGTGAATTTACTAACAAATACTGTTCCACCTGTAATAAGTACTTTTTTCACATGACCTCCCGGTAGAAAAAAACAAAAAAACTGTCTACGCTTAAATAAATACACAGATTTTATGTTTTTGTCAACAAGAAAAGGTATGCAATTCATAGCCCTTTTCGTATTTCATGTCGCGCTATAAATAAAAAAAGGAGTCCTTGGATAAATAATCCAGGGAGTCCTTTTATTGCTACTTTATGCTATTGCTTTAGTTCTTTTGCCAATTAAACAATAGTATGTCACCATGAGCATCAGAAAAGCGCCTATCCATGCAGATACTTCAGAAATGGCAATTCCCTTAAATCCGTTCCTTCCTACCAAAAAGCCAAAGATCAGTCTCATAATGACTTCGAGCCCGCCTGAGAGCATTGGTATAAAGGTATTGCCAAACCCCTGAACAGAGTATCTGTATACAAAAAGCCAGCCCAGGGCAAAAAAGCTTATTCCCATGATCGGCATGAAATCGGAACAATAACCGATTATCATGTTGTCAGTCAGCAGCATCCTTGCCAGGCTTCCGGGCACAAATATCATAAGGAGCGATATAGGCACATTCACAAGTGTAGAGAGCATCAGGCCCTGTCTTACTCCTGTGCGTATCCTGTCATATTTGCCAGCGCCCTTATTTTGCCCCACAAAGGTCATCATGGAAAGACCTACGGACATTCCGAACTGCTCAAAGAGTGATGCAAATTTCATGCAGGCTGAATAGGCTGCCACATATACGCTTCCCATAAGATTTACGAAGTACTGCAATACCATGGCCCCTGCAGCTGTGACCGAATTCATAAGTGCCACAGGAAGTCCTATTTTCATCAGTTCAACCAATATATTCTTTTCATCTGCTATTTCTGACGTGTCTTTTCCCAGACTCATAAAATCGATGGTTCTAAGCTTTTTAAGGCACAAAAGGTATGATACAAACTGAGAGACCACTGTTGCCACTGCTGCTCCGACAACTCCTGTGCCAAAGGCCATTATGAAAATAATATCAAGCATGATGTTCACGAGTGATGAACAGATCATAGCAGTGAGGGGCGTTCT